>DASXWF010000662.1:0-4891 GCA_036503835.1 Polyangiaceae bacterium
CAAGCGGCGGCGAATGCGCTCGGCGTCGGGCTCGCCCACGCTGGGGCGCCCGTCGCCGATGTAGACGAGCATGCCCGAGCCCTTGCGATCGCCGGAGTCGAGCACGTCGGCCGCCTGCTCGAGGGCGGCGCCCAGGTTCGAGGCGCCGCCCGGCCGCACCGCTGCGAGCGCGCTGCGTACGTCCTTGCGCAACGCGTCGTTCACGGGCTTCGGCGTCGCGGGACCGAGCGGGCGCACGGTCTGGTCGGCGGCGAGCACGACGACCGAGTCGCGCGGCCCGAGCCCTTCGAGGATGGCGTCGAGCACGGCGCGCTCCGTTTCGAGCGTGGCCGCCCCGACGCTCATCGACGTGTCCAGCACGACGGCGAGCGTCACGCCCTGTTCGCTTCGCTCCGGAACGTCCGTCCGCACGAGCACGAACGAATCCTCGCCCTTCGGGCCCGGCACGAGGTAGGCGCGCGCGCTCGCTCCGAGCTCGGGCGCGAGCTCGACCACGAAGTCGCCGCTCGGCCGCACGTCGGTCTTGCGGAGCTCGACCGTGCGCTCTTTCACGACGGCGCCGGCGCTCGCCGTGACCCACGGCGTGCGGGTGCGTTCGGCGTCGACGCGCGCCGAGAGCTCGCCCACGAGCGCAGGCTCGCCTTCGGCGGCCATCGGGAAGCGATAGCTGGCGCGCCCGCCGCGGATCGGCAGCCACTCGCCGTACTCGAGCACCAGATCGAGCGTGCCGCCCGTCGCGATCGCCGGCAGGACGCCGCGCAGCCAGCCGTCGCCGGCCCACTCGAGCCGCGTGGTTTCGAGCGCTATGTCCGGCGAACCCGCGGGCGGCGCGACGAGCAGCGTCGCGTCGCGCTCCGCGTCACCCTGGCGCACCGCGACGCGCGTGAGGATCGCGCCTTCGGGCAGGGCGAGCCGCACCTCGGCCTGGACCGGGCGGTCGAGTCCGTTGAAGTACGTCGCACGACTGCGCGTGACGGCGACCTCGCCTTCGATGCGCACGTCGACCTTCTGCGATCTCACGACGAGCGGAGCGCCCGCCTCGCTCGGCGATCCGCGGCCGTAGAGCTCCGCGATCGCGCTCTTGCCGGTTTCGCTCGGCCAGGGCACGGCCAGCCCCCCGGTCCAGTCGTCGAACGCCTTCTCGGGGGCCACCGTGAGCGCGGCTCCCGCGAGCGTGCCCGTCTCCCCGCTCGCGATGCGCTGCTGCTTGCCGCCCGCGCTCACCACCAGCTCGCCCTGCGCGCAGTAGATCTTCGCGCCGCTCGGTCCGCGCTCGAACGCAGCGGAGCTCGCCGTGACCGTCGTGGCCGCGTCGCCCACGCTGAGCTCGGTGCGGGACGCCGCGCGACCCTCGAGGAAGAGCTTGCCGGATTCGAGGGTGACGCGCGAGCCGCGCAGCGTGAAGCGGGTCGACGCCGCGATCACGACCAGCGTTCCGTCGTCGAGGCGGAGTCGTGCCCGGCCGTCGGGACCGGTCGTGACCGTATCGCCGTCGGAGACGCGCGCTCGCCCGCGCACCTCGCGCTCTCCGACGCGGACCTCGGCGTGCACGGCGTGCAGATCGCCGACGGTGATGTTCGCCTGCACCGCGGCGGGTTCGTTGCGCCCGCAGCCCGCGACGGGCGCGATGCCGAGCGCGAGCACCAAGCAAGCGCGACTCCAGTGCCGCATCACGACGCCTCCTCCACGAGCTTGCCGTCCGTGAAGCGCACGACGACGCGCGTGCGCGGCTTTCCGTCGGCCGCGCGGAAGCCGATCGGAACGTGGGCGAGGCGCTCGTCGTCGGCGCCCTCGTTCACCACGGCCGTGAGCACCGCCTGCGCGCCGAAGCGAGCCGCGCGCTCGGCGTCTTCCGGATCGAGCCGGAGCTCCACGGCGGGCGCCGGCGATGCGGGCAGATACGCCTGCGCGATCCCGTAGAGCGGCAGATTGTCGGCGGCCGGCATCGGGGCGCCGAGCGCGCTCGTCCAGAGCGCGGGGCGGAGCTCGGGATGCGACCAGGTGAGCACGAAGCGCACGCTGCCGGCCGTCGCGCCGCCCGTGGCGCCGAGGCGCGCGGCGCGCGCTCGGAGCCGATCCGCCTCGTCCTTGCGACCGGCGCTCTGCGCTTCGACGCGAGCCCAGCCGAGGAACGCGCTCGCGAAGGCGCGCGCCGCGAGCGAGAGCTCAGTGCCCTCGTCCGGCGAGCCGATGGCCGCGGCTTTTTCCGCCCAGCGAACGGCTTCTTCGGTCCTGCCCATGCCTTGCGCGGCGGCGGCGCGCAGGAGCGGCACGCTCGCGTCGTCGGGGGTGAGCTCGGCGAGCGTCTCGTACTGGCGGAGCGCCTCCGCGTACCAGCCGTGCGCGCGTAGCAGATCGCCGAGGCGGCGTCGCGCGAACGGATCCTCCGGCGCGAACTCAACGAGCTCGCCGAAGGTGCGGCGCGCCTCCTCGGCGTCGCGCGCAGCCTCCGGTCCCTGCTCGCGCTGCGACAGGCGCAGGTAGTACTCGCCGACGCTGGTCCTGAGGTGCGCCGTGGCGTCGACCCGGCGCCGGAGCTTGCGCGCCCAGGCGCGACCGCCCGCGAAGTCTCCCGCGTCTTCGTAGGCGTCGAGCACGAGCAACGCGAGCTCCGTGTCGTCGGGGAAGCGCTGCGCGGTTCCGCGCAGCAGCGTCACTCGCTCGGCGGCGGTCGAGGCTTTCTTCAGCAGGTCCTGGAGCAGCGACGGCTCCACGCGCTGCAAGCCGAGCGCCTCGTGCAGCTCCTTGAGCTCGGCGGGAGTCTGCACGCGGAGCGCGAGAAACCGGTACACCGCGTCGGCGGCTGCCGGGCTGATCTGCAGCAGGCTGCGCCACAGCATGACGCGCTCGGTGACCGACGGCAGGCGTTCGACGAGCAGCACGAGCAGCTGCGCGCGCTCGTCCCAGCGCGACGCCTCACAGTCGCGAAGCGCGGTCTGGTAGATGCCGAGCATCGCCCAGGGGGTGTTGTCCTTCGAGACGCGCTCGCGCCAGAGCACGGCGCGCTCGCCGATCGGCAGATCGGCGGCCGCTCCACACGGCTTCGGCTCGTGGCTCACGCTGCCGAGCGGCTCGAGCGTGATGCCCGGCGAGCGGACGCGCCGCGCGACACGGCCGCCGTACCAATCGTTGCCGCCGCCGGCGGGCTTCGAGTGCGCTCCGCCGAGCGACCGCCCGACTCCGGCGCCCGCAGGTGCCGGCGGTGGTGGCGAAGCCGCTGCCGCCGAAGCCGCGGCGGTGGCCGCGGGCGTCGCTTCGGCCGCTTTCGGCTTGGCCAGGTCGCCGAGCCCGCCACCGCCGAGTCCGCCACCGCGAGTGCCCGGCTGGATGGCGAGAGCACCGTCGAGGTCGGCCTTCTTCTCCGCTTCGGGTTCGGGTGCGGCAAGCGCGGCGCGCGCGACGGGGACGGGTGGCGGCGGTGCGGCCTGAGCACCGAGCGCATCGGCGGGACCGGCGACTGCATAGCGCTTGTCATGGGCGTCACGACCCTCTTCGCCTTTCGCCCGCGTCCCCGTGCCACCTTCTTTGTCGTCGCTGACGGCGGAAGCCATGACTTCCATCGCGCCCGGGGCCGCGTAACTCCTGGCTCCGAGCACCAGGAAACCGCCGCTCTCGTCGTAGGTCCCGCTCCGCACCCAAGGCTTCCAGCGCGCGCTGCGCTTGTCGAACGAGCTGAGCTTCGGGCCCTCTTCACGATCGATCGTGACCTGCTCCCGCTCGGTCGGGACGTAGAGTGAGGTGACCGGCGAGACCAGCCCGAAGCGCCGCCCCGCGTCGACCAGCGCCGACCGGCCCGCGCCTTCGCTCATCAGCTCCGCCAGGCGTCCTTCTCCCCAGCGCCTGCGCAAGTCGCCCGCGTCCGCGAGGCTTCTCACCGTCGCGCGCCGCGAAACCTGCCCGCCGCTGCCGCGCAGCGTGATCGTGGTCGGTAGGGGGCCGGCGATGCGCCCGACGACGAGCACGCTCTCGTCCGCGCCGACGGGCGGGAGCTCGCGCGGGAGGACGCGCTCGACGCCCGGTCCGAGCTCCACGCTCGCGCCGAGCCAGACCGGCCGTCCCGCGGCTTCGAGCAATTTCAACGCCGCGCGCGCCGCGCCGTACGCGTCCGAGACGCGCTCGACCGGAGCTCCGCGTACCAGGCTCTGCAAGAGCGCCACGTTCGGCTCCGCACCGACGCCCGCCGCGAGCACGCGCGTCGTCGGCGGCAGGCGCGCGAGCCGTTCGCGCAGCGCCTTCGGCGCCGCCTCCCCGACCGACGGCTGGCCGTCGCCGATGTACACGACCGCGCCCCGCCGTTTCGGATCGAGCTGGCTCGCCGCGCCGGTGAGCAGCGCGCCGAGATCGGTGGCCCCGCCGCGCTCGATGCCGGCGAGCCCCGCGAGCCAGGCCTTGCTCTTCTCGCGATCGACGCGCCCGAGCGCGCCGCTGCCCGGCGCGACCGGCGAGAGCGCCGCGTCGCCCGCGAAGAGCGCCGCGCGATCGTTCGGACCGAGGTGGGCGAGCAGCGACGCGGCCATGCTGCGGGCGATCGCGAGCGCGCCCGGATCGGTCGCCGCCGAGGTGTCGACGACGAGCGCGAGATCGAGCCCGCCCTCGGTCTCCGCCGGCGCGCCGTACGCGCGCAGCGGCAGCGCGACGTAATCCGCCTCCTCGCGCGACACCTGGCGCCCGAACTCCGCGTCCTCGCCGCGCGGCACGTCCTCGGGACCGAGCCCGTGCGGAGCGCGGTAGAGCACGGGATTGTCCTGACCGGCGTCGAACAGCTCGACCGCCAGATCGGCGCGCGGCACGAAGTCGAACGCCTTCATGATCACGCGGTTGCCCTCGTGCTCGGCGCCCATGCCCGACCGCACGCGCGCCGCGCCCGCGCGCGACAGATCGACGCTGATGT
>DASXWF010000663.1:0-5142 GCA_036503835.1 Polyangiaceae bacterium
CGCGGCCGGCTTCGATGACGAGCGCGTCCGCGGCGGGCGCGAGGCGCCGGACCGCGGCGTGCGCGGCCTCCCGCGCGCGCGCGATGCGCGTGCGGCCGTCCGGCCCGACGGCGAGCATCGACGCGCTCCCGTCGATGACGATGGCGAGGTGGTCCGAGTCGAGCTGTCCGCCGCGCGTGACCGGCCGGGCGCTGGCGAGCGCGAGGCACAGGAGCGCCAGCGCTTCGAGGATCAGCGACACGTACGGAACCAGGCGCCGGAACGGCTGCCGCGCGAGCAGGTCGCGCTCCGCCGAGCGCCACAACCAGATGGAAGGGACACGCAGGCGCTCCCTTCGGATCTTGAGGACGTAGAGCAGGATCAGCGGGACGAGCAAGCCGAGCAGCGCGAGGCCGAGGGGGCTCCGGAGCTCGAAGGGCACGCTCCGAGTTTACGCCAAGCTCGGACGCTTGAGCTCGTCAGCTCGAAGCTCGAGGCAAAAGGACTACTCACCCTTGTCGCGCACCAGCCGGGCGCGGGTTCGGTCGCGGTCGGCCAGCACGTCCGCCACGGCGGCCTCGAGCGTCTCCACCCCGACTTCGAGCACGGTTTTCAGGTTCGCGCGCGCGATGCGCTCCCGGAGGCTGAGCTGGTTCGTTCGCGGAATGCCGGGGGCCCCCAAGAGCTGCAAATCCCAATAGGCGGTGCCCTCGGGAGCGCCTCGGACACGCTCTAGCGCGCTCAGCCTGACGACCTGGATGGTCGGGTACGGACTGCGCCGCAGGTAGGGAATGAGGCGCTCGGGGTCGTCGAGGTTCGGTTCGGCTTGGGCGTGGAACGCCGCCATGGCGAACGGCTCCGTCCCGACCTCGTGTCGGGCCGACTCGAGCGCCCGCAGGCGCCTGACGAAGTGCTCGAAGTCGAGGCGCGAGAGGTCGAGGAACGGGTAGAGGAAGAGTCCCACCTCGGCGTTGCGACACGCGTCGAGCCGGGTGAGCGCGGCGAGCGACGCGTCGAAGATCTCGGGCGAATCCTGCTGGAAAACCCACTGCATCACCTGGCCTTCGCGGCGCGCGCGCTCGGCCCAGGGACACAGGCAGAACCGTTCGACCACCTCGTCGAGGTAGCGCGCGTTGACGCGCAACACCTCGCGTTCGACTTCAGCGCTGTCGCTCACGCGCGCATCCTAACAAAGTCTCCGCGCACCGTTTCAACGGGTGAGTGGCGTGCTGGTGCGTCGTGAAGACGCGGGGTCGATGTCGATCGGATCGTCACGGGATGCTTGACGACCAGAAAAAAGGAGGTGACACTGCCGCTTGCGTACGTTCGTGATGAACGTTCGGTCAACAACAGAGGATGGACATGGCTGCACGAAAAGCAAAGGCGGCTCCCAAGAAGCGCCGCCGCAAGGCGAAGGCGAAGGCCGCCCCCGCGGCCGCCGCCGCTCCGGCCAAGAAGGCCAAGAAGCGTCGCCGCAAGAAGGCGTGATGCGTTGGAGTCGGCGCGGGCGCCTTCGCAGCAGCGAACGGCGCTCGCGTCGCTCCCCGTCGCCTTCGGTGATCAGTCGACCGAACGCGCGACGAAGCGCCGCATCACCAGGGTGAGATCCTCTCCCGTCGTCGTCCGCACGTAGCTTGTGCCGCGACGCCGGGAAAAGCTCCTGAGCTCCTCGATCAGGCCTGCAATCCGCAGCAAATACGCCTCGATCGCCTGCGGATCCGCGGTCACCTCGACGCTCGCGTCGCTCTCGGCGTCGACCAGGCTGAGGTCACCTTCGAGCGTGGGATCGAGCTCGCTCGGGTCGAGCACCTGCACGAGCGCGAGGTCGTGTCCGGCTGCTCGGACCTGGCCGAGCGCGGCGAGCACGGGACCCGGGTCCAAGAAATCGCTGATCAGCACGACGAGGCCGGGGCGCGCGCCACTCTCGACCAGCGAGCGGAGGGCAGCGGCCAGGTTCGTCGCGCCGCCGGGTGCCACGCGCGAGAGCTCGCGCAAGAGGGCGCTCACCGCCGCCCGACCCCGGCGCGGGCGCGAGCTCCGCGTGAGCGCGACGCTCGTTCCCGAAGCCACGCGCGCTACCGCCAGCTCGGCCCGCTGTCCGCTCGACAGGGCGAGGTACCCGGCGGCGGCGGCGACGCGTTGGGCGGTCTCCAGTTTGGTGGGAGTGCCGTAGTCGAGCGAAGCCGAGGCATCGAGCACGAGCCGCACGACCGCGTCCTCCTCCGCGCGGAAGAGCTTGGTCACGGGTTGCCCCGTCCTCGCGAACGCGAGCCAGTCGATGCGCCGGAGGTCGTCCCCGGGCTCGTAGGGGCGGTGCTCCTGAAATTCCGCGCTGCCGCCGCGCCGGGGGGCGGCGCGCTCGCCGGCCGAGCCGGACCGCGCCTGGATGTCCAGCCGGCGCTTGAGGATTTCGAGCTCGCGCAGGAACTCGGCGCCGAGCAACGCGGCGTTCATGTCGTCTTGGTTCCGGCGAGCTCCGCGCGCTCTTCCTGCTCGGCGCGCAGGCGGCGCGCCACGCGTGCCCGAGCGAGCGCCAGCAGGCCGAGTCCCATCAGCGCCCAGGATGCCGCAGACACGGCAGCGGCCAGAAACACGAGGTCGCGATCGGCTGCGCTCGTCCGAATCACGCGCAGGACGTGGATTGCGTACAGGGGGGAGGGGGCCGCCACCAGCATCGCGCGTTCCGTGGTCTCGAAGATGCCGGCGATGGCCATGGCAATCCAGGGACCGACGAGCGCGAGAAACAGCGCCCCCAGTAAGAGCACGCGGGGTACGCCCGCGGCGCGCGACCGCGCCCGGGTCCAGGCCGCGAAGCCCACCACGAACAGGAGGAAGGCGGCGGCGTAGCCGCTGACGGACACGACCGCGAGCGCATTTTTTCGCGGTGTCACGACCACGAACGCCGCGACCATGAGCGCGCCGAACGACCCGGCGATCAGCAAGAGCTCGAGGACGAAGGCGCGGATCAACCCCGGACCCAAGAAGCGCCAGCCCGCACCCACACCCAGCCGATCCCAGTGCACCAGCACCCTGCGTGACGGCCCGAGCGGCTCACCCGCGAACAGAAAGGCCACGAAGAGGTGCGTCAGCGTGAGCCCGAGCACGCACGCGAGCAGCCATTCCAGGTCCTTGAGCGCTACTGCGCCCGCGAGGGAGAGGGCGGTCAGCGTCACGCTCGCCACGAGCGCCCAGAGGCGCAGGCGGGTCGAGCGGTCGTCGCTCGGCGCGGCCATGTTCGCGATCGTGATCTCGTGGAACAGCCAGGCGGGCAGCAGCACGAGCAGGAACGGCCCCACGACCAGCAGGGTCAGGTACTCGATGCCGAAGTCCGCCCGCACGTAGGCGCTCGGCAGCCACACGGGCGAACCCGCTTCGACGCCGGGCCAGCGCTCGCTCACCGGGTACGAAAGACCGAGGCCGAGCCCCACGTACGCCACGATCGAGCTCGGGATCGAGAACAGCAGGGTCACGAGGATCGCGAGCGCGGGGCTCGCGAACTTGGAGCTCATCGCGAGGCCGAAGGCGACGCTCAGCAATGCGGCCGCCGCGAGCACCAGGAACGCGAGCAGCACCTCGAACGCCGTCACGCCGCCGAACAGGAACGGCAGCGCCCCGACCGGGGCCAGCATCACGAGGTAGAGGGACACGTACGTGAGCGAAGCCAGAAACTTGCCGCGCGCGATGCGGGAGGCGCCGAGGCCCGTGAGCTCGAGGGCCTCCCAGGTGCGGCCGCTCCGCTCCGCCGCGATCGTGGTCGCCGCGACGGCCGGTCCCATCCAGGTGACCAGCGCGAACGCCAGGGAAAAAAAGGTCTGATAGAGCCAGACCCCGACGCGCGCCGGCTCGGTGGTCATCGAGCTGATCCCGCCGACGGAGCAGACCAGCAGGGTCATCATGCCCGTGATCACCGCCAGGATGATGGGGGTGCGCTGCAGGCGCGCCGCGGCACGCAGCTCGCGCATCCAAACCGGGTTGGGGTCGGTCGTGAGGCGAGCCACCTGATCGCGCAGCCGCGCCATGCCGCGCAGGCTCGGCGGAGGAGGCGGCAGCGAAGCAACGCCGGTCTGCGCGCTCATGAGAGCTCCCCGCGCGTGACCTCGAGGAAGATGCGCTCGAGCTCGTTGCGCTCCGGCTCGACGCTGACCAGGCCGACGCCGTTCGTGACCAGGTAACGGACGACCTCGGCGACGTACTGATCGCCCCCGACGTACTGCACGAACAAGAGTCCGCCCGGCCCTCCCTCGACGGACAGCACGCCGCTGCCCCCGCGCAGCATCGGCACCACGGCCTGCGAATCACCGAGCACCCGCAGCTTGAGCCGCTTGCGCGTGGCCTCGGGGATGGCCGCCCCGCCGGGGGTCAGGACGCCGTCGACGGGTGCCGCCCCGCCTGGTTCGCCGGCCGGGGCCGGCATGCTGCTGAAGCGCTCCGGCGCGGGCCCTCCGCGGCTGGCGGCCAGACGCTCCGCGATCTCGCCGATCGGGCCGGAGACCACGAGCTCGCCGCGCTCCAGGATCCCGACCGAGGTGCACACGTCGCTGAGCTCGGTGAGGATGTGGCTCGAGAGGAAGATGGTCTTGCCGAGCTCGCGCAGCTCGAGCAAGAGGTCCCGTACCTCGATGCGGGCGCGCGGATCGAGATCGCTCGCCGGCTCGTCGAGCACCAGCACGCGTGGGTCGTGCAGCAGCGTGCGCGCGATCTGCAGCCGCTGCTTCATGCCCTTGCTCAGCGTGACGACGAGCCGATCGGCGAGCTTCGCGAGGTCGGTGAGCTCGATCACGGCGTCGACCACGCCGAGCTCCGGCACGGCGTACGCGTCGGCGAAGAACTCCAGGAACTCGCGGACGGTGATGCGCTCGTAGACGCCCGCGTGGTCGGGCATGTAGCCGATGATGCGGCGCACGCGATCCGGATCGAGCGCGACGTCGATGCCCTCGATCTCGACCTGCCCCGCGGTCGGCTCGAGCAGAGTGGCCATGATGCGGATCGTCGTCGTCTTCCCGGCGCCGTTCGGGCCGATGAAGCCGAAGATCTCGCCGGGACCCACGTCGAAGCTCACGTCGCGCAGCACGTCGAGCGCACCGTAGCGGTGCCAGAGGTGGCGCACGCGGATCGCCGGGGGCGGGGTCGAGGGACGCGTCGAGGGCGGCGCGGGATAGGGCG
>DASXWF010000664.1:0-4069 GCA_036503835.1 Polyangiaceae bacterium
GCGGGCGACTCGGCTCGGCGTGAAACCGACGGCCACGCGCGCGCCGACGAGCGTGCCGTTACGCTGGGATTCACCGAGACCGTAGACCACGGATTCGAAGGAAAAATGAGCGAGCAGGTAGGAGTACGGCAGCCACTGATAGGCCGGACCCGCCTCCAAGCCGAAGGTCCCGGTGTTGTTCCACTCCTGCGCGGCGTAGTCGACGTCCCACTGCTCGTAGCGGGCGGCACCCGCCGTGAACCAACCATCGATCATGAACGGGCCTAGGCTCCCGGAAAGGCCGAACGCGACGCGGAGGAACTGCTGGCCCGGCCCAGCGCCCGCCGAAAGCGAGATCGGAAAGCCCGCACGAGTGTTGTCGGGCGCATGCTCCACGTACAGAGTCGGATCGATCTGAGCCTGCGATTCGTGGCTCAAGCGCGCGCGCACGCAGGGCGACAGCGGATCATCCGGAAACGCCTCCGCGCTGGCGCATTGATAGGAGAAAACCGGCTGCTCGATGTCGTCCCTGGCAGCGCGCGGAACCAGCCCCATCTCGTTCATCCATGCGTACGCGGTGCAACCCTGGACGTGTGACGCAGAGCGCATCGGCGCGTCGCGACAGGCCTTGGCGAACGCGGCGGCGGCTCCCGCGAGATCGACCGGGCCGCTCACGCCCCAGCGCCGGGCCCATCCGAGCGCAACGCAGGCTCGAGGTTCGTTCTCACAAAATTCCTCGAGCTCGTCGCGGTTGACCTGGTAGCGCGTCGGGTCGTCCTGGGCTCTCACGAACGGCAGCGAGAAGACGACCTCTGCAATCTGACCGTCCTCGACCCTGACCTCGTGACTTTCGTGCCGAAATGCTCCCCATTGTCCGAAATCGGCGAGAGCTGCCTCCTCGGGCAGCGCCAGAGAGACCTGGTGTTTGCCGAGCGAGACCTCGGGCAGCTCGAGGACCAGGTCCGACTTGCCCGCGAACGGGAGATCCGCGATCGGGACCCCGTCGAGCAGCACGGTCGCGTTGCCGATGGGCGACGTCACGAGGATGGTTCCCGTGCGCTTCACGTACACCGGCTTCACGACGGAAGCCGTGTCGTAGTCGGCGTGAAAGGTCGGCGAGACCCAAGGCCGGTGATCGGCCAGCTCGAACCGAAACGTGTAGTCCTGCGGCAGAAGCGGGCAGCTCGCGGCCCTCGCGGCCTTCGGGCCCGGAGCGATGCTGGCAAGCCTTGCGGTCACCGACGCGGCCGTCACCTTCTGCTCGGCGTCGCGGAAATCCTCGGGCCATATGCCCACGCGCCGATCGTTCATGTAGATGGTCGTCTGCTCCCGAACCTCGGCGAATTCGAAGACGGGGCACGACTGCAACGCAATCTGTTGGTATTGCGTCTCCCTGGCTCCCACGCGCACGACTTGCGACCGGTAGCCCGTCGCACTCACGAACAGGATGATCGGATCTTCCCGCTCACCGGGCAGCTCGACGTCCTCGCAAGGCAGCCGGCAGATCTCCTTGCCGAAGCGGTGCACGACCGCGTTCGCCGGAAGGCCGGCCAGCTTGATCCGCGGATTTGCCTTGGCCTGAACCTTGTAGGCTTGGCAATCGCCGGTCTCCTCGTCGTATCGGGCACATTCTGGTTTGGGTGGAGCCGCGAGAGCCGTCGCTGCGGCGCAAACCAAGGCCAAGAATGCGTACGGCGCCGCCCCCCTCATGGCTGTGCTCCCGGGACTCCCGCCGGCGCCAGCTCGGCCAGCAGGTCTTGCGCCATCTCGTACTCGACGTAGTTGACCGCGCCCCAAGTTCGGAGCGCCGAAAAATCAGCGGCGGCGCCGGCGCGGTTTCCTGCCGCCAGGCGAAACAGTCCTCGACAGAACAGGGCTTCACTGAGCTGTCCCGGAGTCAGCGCTGCCGCGGCGATGCGGGGCCACTCGCCTTCACCCCGGTAGAGGAGGCTGAGCGTCGCACGCCAGCGCCGCCGATCGCGCGCCGCCTCGTCGACCGCGCTTTCCGGGTTGGGGTGCGGCTCGTACAGTAACCAACTCTCCTGGACATAGCGGAGCCGCGCCGCCGCTTCGGCAGGAGGCGCCGCTTCGGACCCCGGCGCCACGGCACTTCCGGATTGCCCCGAGGCGGCAGCAGCAGCGCTCGCAGGCGGTTCGGCTTCCTCAGGCTCCGGGGGCAGCTGTCCGGCAATCGCCGATTCCAGCAGCTCGGGCACGGGGCGCTTCGTTCGGCGATGCAGCGCGGCGACGTAGAGCCGCCAGTATTCGGCGTTGCGACCGACGCCGGCGGCGGTCTCGAACAACGCTTCGTACGCGAGGTCCGCGTGTTGCGCCGAGACCACGAGGTACTGCATCACGAGCGTGGCCGCCAGCCAATCGCCGTTTTCGATCACGCGCTGGAACTCGCGCGTGACTCGACCCTTCGCGTCGCGGTTCCACTCGTCGTCGCTGCGTCTGATCCGCCTGATTCGGTCGATGGTGATGGCGCGCTTCGCGATGTCCACGACGACCTGCTCGAACGCTCGCCCCTCGATGATCCGGTTCCAGGCCGTAAGCGCGCGCCGGTAGGCCTCGAGCGCTCGCGCGCTCTCTCCCGCACGCCGCCGAGCGTCACCGAGCTCCAGGAGCAGCTCGGCGCGACGCGGATACTGGTCCGTCCCCATTCGTGAAAAGGCCGCCTCGCGCTTCCACTTCGGCGAGGAGGCTTCCCGTGCCGCGACCGCGCGTTCGAGCCGGGCGATCGCCTCGCCGTCCCGCCGCAGGCCGCGGAGCGCATGGTAGCCGAGGAGGAGCGCGCGGGGGCTCTCGAATTCTCCGGACAATTCCAGCGATTTCTCCAGCGTGGGCTGCGCCTGCTCGTCGTCGGGAGCCCTGGCGATCAGACGTTCCGCCTCGGCGAGCTTCGCGTGCTCGGGCGTGATGGCGATCGCTTGCCCAGAGAGGGGATAGCGTCCGAACCAGATCTCGTGGGTAGGTTCCTCGCAGTCGAACAGCGTCAAGTTCGCGTTCTCCCAGCGCTCGACCACGAACGGGTCGGGCACCGGCAACACGTCCGCCACCGCCATTTGGTCCGGCGCGGTCTGGTAGTAGCAGACGAGCTTGGGCGCGGTGGGAGAAACGCGAACGCGACCGAGCGACGAGCCCGGCCTCACGAGGCTCGAGGTGCAGGCGACCAGCAGACCTGAAACGACCACGCACAGCCAGGTCCAGCGGCGGGACAGCCAACGGGCGGAGTCAGGGTCGACGGAGCGACGGCGGGTTCGGCAGGTGGGCGTGGGCACGGAAACGACGAATGCTAGGAGCATTCCAAGTCCCACAGGAATAGTAAAACGTTCGCGGCGAAAGCCGGCCGGCTGCAGCCAGCAACCCGTCGAGTCGCCTCCCCGCTTCGGCGCCCTTCGGCGCGGGCGCGCTCCGCGTCAGCCGACTCTCCCGGGACGCGCTGCGGCGGGGGCGCGCAAGAGCTCGTGCGCCCTCAGGAATGCCATGACGTTCGTGAGTACGCTCTTCCGATCGGGAGCGGAGGTCTTGATCAAGATGCGGCGCCAGTGTTCGCCGACGGTGGCGGCCGAGCAGCCGATGCTCTGGGCGATCGCCTTGTTGCGCGCACCGTCGAGATAGAGGCGCAGGACCCGCCTTTGCTGCGCGCTCAGACGATGACGCTCGAAGTAGTCTTCGAGCGCCACGTCGAGGAGCGACAGCGGCGGTTCATGCGGCGCCGGCCCTTCGGTGTCGGACGCCGGAGCGCCTTCGGTCGTGCGCGGAAGCGCCCCGTCGCCCAGAAAGAAGGCTGCGTTCGCCGGCTGCTTCGTACGGTGGCTCGTGTCGGTCGCTTGCATCGGGGATTGCGACCGGGACAGCAAGGCACGTGCCATGTGCCGTCGTCGCGACGAGCGCGGGCTCGTGCTTCTTTCTCGGATAGGAAAGGCCGCCCCTTCCCGCTCTTGTGGGATCAATCCGGCAGGCTGTGGGGTCAATCCCATCGTGGCCCCGGAGCGACGGGCGTGACCCTTCCTCCCCGTCGTCGTGCGTCAGCTGTCGTCGAGATCGGCGCTTCCGCCGCTGCGGATCTCGGCGAGGACCTTGCTGA
>DASXWF010000665.1:0-1941 GCA_036503835.1 Polyangiaceae bacterium
AGCGCGTCCGCAAGCTCGATTGTCCGAACTGCGGGGCACCACTCGAAGGCATGCGCGGCACGACCTGCGGCTACTGCCGCACCGAGGTCGGCGGCGGGCGGCTCGACTGGCTGGTGGAGCGCATCGAACGGCTCGCCACGGAGACGCGACCGCCGGGAGTGACGGCGGAGGTACCCGAGGCCGGGAACCAACTTCCGACGCTGATAGCGCCCGGCTGCCAGGAACGGCTCGGCGCCCTCGCCCGGCGCGATCCGGCTCACGATCCGGCCGCGCTCCGGGCGCGCATCGGCCTCGTCTTCCACGAGCTTCAGATCGGCTGGTCGCAGCGGGATCTCGCGCGCATTCGGCCCTTCGTCACGGACAATCTGTTTCAGTACTTCGGCTACTGGCTCGATGCCTACTCCGCCCAGCGCGCGCGCAACGTCACCGAGAACGCGCGCATCCTGAACGTGGAGCTCGCCGAGGTCACCAGCGACGCCAGCTACGACGCGGTGACGGTGCGCCTCTTCGCGACCGGCCTCGACTACACGCTCGCCGACGACGGTCGCCTCCTCCGCGGCAGCCGCACGCGCGAGCGCCCCTACAGCGAATACTGGACGCTCATCCGCGGGAGCGCCGCGCGCGGGCGGGCGCGTACGGACCTCGTCTGTCCCTGCTGCGGCGCTCCGCTCAAGATCGCGATGGCCGGAAACTGCGAGTATTGCAGCGCCCGCGTCGTTTCCGGAGAGTTCGACTGGGTGCTCTCCCGCATCGAGCAGGACGAGGCGTACGGCGGATAACGGCTCCGCGCTTCAGTCGCTCGAGCTCGCGAGCGCGGTTCCGATGCGTACGCGAACCATGCTGCCGGGTTCTTCGGCAAAGACCCGGATTCCGTTCATCACACTCGAGAGGAGCTCGGGACGGTTCGACCGGGCGACGCCCGCGCGGGTGACGGGCTCATCGAACGCTGCCTGCTCCTGGCCGCGCGGAGCCTCGGCCGCCTGCGCCTGCCACGCGGCGAGCTCTTCCTCGACGATGCGATCGGCGGCGAGCCGTTCGATCTCGCGCAGGGCTTGCGGCGCGTTCGGGTCGCCGAGCGCGGTCTCCTTGCGGATTCGGCGACTCACCGCCACCGCGGCTCGGAACAGCGCGCCGACTTCCATGCCGAGCGCGGCCGAGTACGCCGAGAGCGCGGTCGCCGCGTGCAGCTGGGTCATCAAACGCGGCACCTCGTCCGCGCCGCCCGCCCGCTGCACCAGGTGTCGCGCCGCGACGATGCCGCGCTTTGCCACTGTCCGAACCTTGGCGAACGCCGGCACGTCCTTGACGCGCCCCCTCAGGCTTTCGAGCACCGCCCGGAACGCCCGTTCGCGCTCGCTTTCGAGCGAGTAGAGCTCGAGCGAACGCTCGCCGACCAGCACGACCAGCGAGGCGCTGCGCCGAGCAGCCGCCTTCAACCACGCGAGCTGCTCGTCACGCGAGAACGCGAGCGCCGCGCGCTCCGCTTCGGGCAGCTCGGGCAGCTCGATCACGAGCACGTGAATCGCCGGCTCGCTGCCTTTGCGATTCGGATTCGATACGACCGGGAGCGCCGCGAGTTGGACCACGCATCCCCGTCAAGCAAGGACCGATCCAAGAACCGAGTCTCAGAAAAATACGTGTTTCCTTGCAGTGACAGGTCGTGCGAGACCCGGGATCGCGAGGTCACGGGGTACCCATGAGTCCGCCCGGACCGTGCGCGAAACTCGCAACGAAACCGCGCGCCTAGGCGACCGGCGGTCACCGGCGAGGATCGCGATCCGGATGGCGGCGCAGCAGGCGATGCGCACGTTGTCGGGAAATGCCGGCTTGCTCGCAGGCCTTTCCGAGCTGTCCGTCGTGGTTCTTCAGCGCGTCCACCAGGAGCTCGAGATCGCGCGCGTCCCGCTGCCCGCCGGGCGGCGCGCGGCCCGAATCGCCTGG
>DASXWF010000666.1:0-1697 GCA_036503835.1 Polyangiaceae bacterium
GGGGGCTCCGATCGAGGAATAGAACCTGGTTTGGATCGGAGGCGCCTGCTCGGGCAAGTCGACCCTGATTTGTCTTCGCCGTCCCAAGAGAGTAGGTGTGTACTCGCGCGCCCGCGCTGCCCATGAGGAGGCTCGCTTTGTCTGTTCTCGATTGGTCCACGCCCGTCCCCAACGCCTTCTGGGAGATCTACGACCGCTGGATCGCGCCATCGGTCGTGCAGGCATTGCAAGTAGAGGCCCATCAGGGTTTCAGGTGGTTAGAACCTGAGCGTTCGCTCCCGGGTAGAGGTTGAGGCCGCCGTGTCGAAAGAGGATCGCGATGCGGAAGTTGGCGAAGTTTCGGAAGCCGCGCGCGCGACTACTTAGCAGTTGCACGCCGGCGTTGATGCCCTCGCTCGTGGCGTTGGTCACGCGGTGCTTGAAGTAGGTGAGCACGTTGGTCAGGTGTCGCTCGATCATTCGTGCGACCTTCTTCATAGGCGTCAGCCGAGAGCGCAGGGCCCAGCGGAGCCAGTGGCGAAAGAAGGTTCGGCCTTCCTCGTGGTCGTGCAGGGTCCAGAAGTCGCGGAAGGCCTCCTTCATGGCCCACGCGCGCGCAGTCTTGAGCCGCGCGTTCTTGAGCTTGCCGAACTCGGCCTGGCGCCGCTCGGGGACGTTGGCCTCGTTGAACAGCCACAGGTACTTGCTGCCGACCAGGCGCGTGTCGCCCTCGATCATGAGCTTGCGGTTCTCGGACCGACGCACCTGGTCGACCGCCTTGCCGAGGTGCATGGCGATGTGGAAGCGGTCGAACACGATCTTGGCGTCCGCCTCGGGCACCACTTCACGCGTCGTCTGGATGAACGGCTCCCACATGTCCATCGCCACCGCCTCGACGTTCCTCAGGCCGCCTTCGCCGAGCGAAGCGAAGCACGTCTTCAGGCTCTCCTTGCGCCGCTCCGTGGCGACCTCGAGCACGCAGCCGCGCTCGACGTCCACGAGCAGCGTGCCGTACTGGTGTCGCTTCGCGATGGCCTTCTCGTCCACTCCCAGCACACGCGGCGGAGCCAGTTCGCGGCGTGCAAGGCCGCGAGCTACGGCACGCGCTTGGATATGGTGCGCTTCGTCCCAGCTCAGCCCCAGCAGGCGCGCCGCGTTCTTGAGGTCCATGTTCAGCATCACGTCGATCGCCAGACGTTCGAACAGCATCGTGAAGCGAGACTTCGGCTCGGCCCAGGGCACGCGAGCTTGCCGCACGCCGTGCTCGTCGCATCGTACGCGCGGAATGCGCGCACGCAGGAAGGTTTGGAACTGGCAGCTATCGAGGTGGCGCCACACGCGCTCTTCATCGTGGTCGTACAGCCCGCACTCCTTGCCGCACTCCGGGCACTTGAAGCGTGCCTTCTTGTCGTGCTCCGCCCACACGTCCACCCGCCCGCCGGCGACGTCCAGGGCTACCCGCTCCACAGTCCAAGGGGCTACGAGTCCGAGCAGGTGCTGGTACAGTTCCGTATCGCGCATGACCGCGTTCTACGCCAACCGCGTTCCGCGACAACCCCCGCCCACAAAGGCAAACAAACCAACGGGCCTGGCGATCTCACCACCTGAAACCCTGATGGGCCAGCAAATTGATCTGTGAGTCCTACCGGAAGGTCCCGGGGAATCGGTGTCTCACGTCGCGCGAAGGTAGCGCTGATCGCACGCGCCAGCTCGCTGCC
>DASXWF010000667.1:0-2885 GCA_036503835.1 Polyangiaceae bacterium
AGAGCACCGGTTTGTCGAGGTGGAACTGCTCGCGGAAGATCTTCGACGACTCTTCGCTGAGCTCGCTGCGCATGCTCTCGCCGAGCTCCGTCGACTGGCTCGAGCCGGGCCTGCCGGGCGCGAGGTTCAGGATCAGGAACAGCAGCAGCGAGACCCCGAAGAAGGTCGGGACCATGAGCAGGATGCGGCGGAGGACGTAGCCCCGCATGCTCCGACTACCGTGGCTCCTTCGCGATCCACCAGGGCAGGATGTTCGCCGGGGGATAGGTCTTGGCGAAGCTCACGTTCTTGAGCTCGTTCCACCAGCAGTAGATCATCTTCGGGCTCATGAAGATGCTGAAGATCTGCTCGTCGTCGAAGAGGCGGTGAAACCGTTGCAGGAGCGCGCGGCGCTCGGCGGTGTCGAGCGTGACGCGGAGCTCTTCGATGATGGCGTCGGCCTCCTTGTTGCGGAAGCCGACGCGGTTCGAGCCTTTGGGGATGTCCGCCTGCGACGAGTGGAAGATCTGGAAAAGGTCCGGCTCGAAGAGCGTCGCCCAGGCGCCGAAGAACGCGTCGAAGGCCTTCTCGTCCATGCGCTTGAAGAACAGGCTCAATTCGACGGCGTCGATGTTCATCTTCACGCCGACCTTCAAGAGGTCGTCGCGCAGGATGTCCGCGGTGATGCGCGTCTCCTTGCGGCTGCTGTTGATGAGCAGCGTGAATTCGAAGGGACTTCGCTTCGGATCACCCGGAGTGAGCGCCTTGTCGAGCAGGCCGTCGCCGTCGGTGTCCGTCCAGCCGGCTTCGGCGAGGAGCTTCCTTGCGGCGGCAAGGTCGAACGGGATGAGCTTGATGCCGGGGTCGTGGAAGGTGGAGTACGGACCGTAAGGGTGCGTCGTGATTTCGCCGATGCCGTTGTAGACCTTGTCGATGATGCGCTGGCGGTCGAAGGCGTAGGTCATGGCGCGGCGGACGCGCTTGTCGTTGAACTGCGGGCGCTGCAGGTTCCAGCCGATGTAGCGATACGACGTGTCGAACTCCGGCTTGCACTGGATGCGCCCGTCGAGGAACGGGCTATTCGTAGGCTTCTTTGCGGCGTTCGCGTACTGCAACACCTCTTCGCGGTACTGCCCGGGCTGGAGCTCGCCGAAGGTGAGCTCGTGCGCCTTCAGGCGTAGCAGCGTTTGGTTCGCGTCCGTGTAGATCGGGTAGGTGAGCGTCTTGATCGCGGGTTTCTCGCCGACGAAGGCCTCGTTGCGTTCGAGCGTGATCTTCGAGCCGGGTGTGTAGCTCGTCATGCGGTAGGGGCCTGCGCCGAGGGTCCCCTTGTTGTTGTACCAATGCCGGTTGAAGCGCGCTCCGAGGGTTTCGGCGGGGAGCGGCTTGCCGTCCTCGTCGAAGGCATACAGAAACTTCGGGACGGGGAAGATGCCCGCGATGCTGAAGGAGAGGTTCGTGAATTGCTTCTTCTTCCAGCGCAGCACCAGGGTCAGCGGATCGACGGCTTTCCAGCTCTCGAGATCCTGGAAGTAGTTGCGGAAGGGCCCGCTCTGGACCGCCGGGTTCAGGATCATGTCGAGCGTGAAGACGAAGTCTTCGGCGGTGAACGGGTGCGTACCGCGCAACCACGCGTACTTCGGATCGTCGAGGTTGACGCCCACCGGCGGGTGCCAGGTCATGCCCGGCCTCAGGTAGAACGTGAACTCCTTGCCGTCGTCGGTGATCTCCAGGCGCCAGGCGGCCTCGCCGTGCTATTGTTCCGGCGAGGTCCAGAGGTTCCGTTCGCCGAGCGTGTGAATGACCCAGTACTGGACGAGCTCGATCAGGATCCCCGAGTTCTCGAGCAGCGGGTTGAAGCCTTTCGGATCGCCCGTCCAGAGACCGCGCACGAAGGCTCCGTCGAGGTCCGCGCCGGGAACCGGCCGGTGCGTGTCGGTCGGCTTGAAGAAGTTTTCGACCTCCGGATGCAAGAGCTTCACGCCGGGCGGCGCGGCGTCGGTCTTGGTAGCGGGCGCCCCCGCGCGTACTCCGCCCGCGCTCAGCCGATCGGTGGCCTCGCCGAGCGCGCGCAGCTGTTGCCCTTGCGTGATGAAGCGCTTCTCCAGGTTGTGCATCTGCAGCAGCACGACCAGGAGCAGCGCCACGACCAGCGCGAGCGCGCCGAGCACGATGGCGCCGAACACGCGGTCATTTCGCATCGGGCGTGGAGCGTAGCGAATTGTCCGGGGGGCCGTCCATGCCGGCTACGCGGGAACCGCTTCTCGATCGGCGGAAGGGCTGCGGGAGGAGTCGGGAGGGAAAGTAAGGCGAGGGACGAGGGATGAGGGACGAAGGGACGAGGGACGAAGGGACGAAGGGACGAGGGGACGAGGGACGAAGGGACGAGGGACGAAGGGACGAGGGACGAAGGGGGTGCAGGGTGGGCGCCGATGTATATACAAAATTGGCGGGGCTTCGTGGGGGTGGGAGGGTCCTTAGCGGACCCTGGTCCTTCCCAATCCGCATCATCCCCTCGGCTGCGACCATCACTCAACGGGGCTCACCCGGAGGCGCGCCCGGCGAGTTGCCCGCACGCGGCCCCTACGTCCGAGCCGCCGCTGTAGCGCTTGTGGGTGAACACCCCGGCCGCGTGCATTGCCTGCCGAAAGCTCGCTTCCGCGCCGTCGCTCGCGCGCCGGAACGGGTCCGAAGCGTCGTCGGCGATGCGGTTGTAGGGGATCACGCTGATGCGCGGGAAATGGCCCGTGTCGGCGCGGAAACGCAGGGCGAGCCCCGCGAGCGCGGCGGCGTCGCCGGTCGTGTCGTTCACGCCGGACAGCAGCGTGACCGCCCAAAGCGGCGCGAGCCCGGTGGTCCGGGCGTGCTCGACACAAGCCGCGTACACCTCCTCGAGCGGGTGGGCG
>DASXWF010000668.1:0-4002 GCA_036503835.1 Polyangiaceae bacterium
TGTGCGCCGCATGACCGACCGGAAGCCTTCCGACGACGACGACGACACCCGGGAAGACGAGCCAGCGGCTACCGATGAGGCTTCGGTCGACGAGGCCGAGGCGAGCGAAGGCGAGGGGGACAGCGGCGAGAGCTCGGAGCGGGAGGCGGCGACCGCCGCGACCGAGCAACGCCGCCGAAAGAAGCGGCAAGGCACGAAGGCTCGGAACGACGAGCGGCGGGTGAAGCCGGCCGCCCGATCGAGCGTGTCGGGCGTGCAAGTAGGCGTGTTCGTCGTGCTGGCACTGGCAGCGGGCGGTGCCGCCGGTTGGTTCGGCCAAATCGCGCAGGCGAAAGCCAAGCTCCGGGCGGATTCGGCGCCGGCTGCCGCTGGAAGCGCCGCGGCGCGCGGGCCGTGCGGCGCGTGGGAGCAGAAGCTGTGCGCGAGCGGCGGCCAGGAGTCGGCGTTGTGCCAGCAAGCGAAGGCAGCCAGCGAGATCCTCCCGACGAGTGCGTGTGACGTCGCGCTCGAGGGGGTGCCGGCCACTCTCGCCAAGGTGAAAGCCGAGCGCGTCCCCTGCGATCAGCTCGTTTCCAAGCTCTGTGCGGATCTTTCCGCGGAGTCGCCGGCCTGCAAGCTCGTCAAGGAGAAGACGCCGGCCTTTCCCGCCGGCCGTTGTAAGGAGATGCTCGGCAACTACGACTCGGTGCTCGCGGAGCTGAAGCAGCTCGAGCAGCAGCTCTCGGGGCAAGGCGATCCGATGCATCCCGGCATGGCGCACATGCCGCCGCCGGGCACGCCGAATCCGCACCCCTGAGGCGCGGGACGCGCGGCTCCGAGCGAGCCGCGCTCAGCGTATCGGCGCTGCCGGCGGCGGAGAGATGCGGTTCGCCCGGTAGGACCCGTTGTTCTCCGGCCATTCGAAGCCCCACACGACCTCGCCGGCGCGCGAGACTTCGAAGATGCGGGTGTGCGTTCCCGCTCCGCGAATGCCCGCCGTGACGAGCACGTTGCCGTTCTCGAGGCGATCGGCGTCACCCCAGATCGGCGTGCTCCACTCGTCCTCGTACCAGGGGTCGACGTCGAAGCTGCCGGGAAATTCCCAGCTCAGCGTCGCTTCCTTCGTGGTCTCGTCGAGGGTGTATTCGACGACGCGGGAGTGGAGGTCGCCGTTGTTTTCGCCGCCCATGTGGCTCGGCCAACCGTCGTTGTCGTAGAAGAGGACGCTGCCGTCCGCGTGGACCTGCGGGTCGTGGGCGTCGTTGAAGCGCACGCTGTTGTCGGGGAGGTAACGGACGTCGCCGGTCTGGGAGTCGTCGATGGCCGCGCCCATCTGCCAGAGGAGATCGCCGCTTTGCCGATCGACCTTGAAGAGGCCCTGGAAGCGACAATTGAAGTAGAGGAACCGTTCGTCCGCGTTCACGGAGACGGAGTTCAGGTGGCACCAGTCGGCGGCGCTGGTCTTCGGCTGGAGGTGGTCGTAGAGATCCCAGCTCCAGACGACCTGGTTTTCGGGGCTGACTTCTTCGACGCGCGCGCTCTGGTTCGACTCTCGCACCATGAGGTAGTTGCCCGTCGCGAGCTTGCCCGTGTGGTGGGAGGCGGCGGGGCTGCCGCCGGTCGGTCCCTCCCACACGACGTTGCCCTCGAGATCGACTTCGCGCGGTGGCTCGGCGCTGGCGTTGCCGATCAGGATGTTGCCGTTCGGCAACCACACGGTCGAGGTCATGCCGAATTGATCCGCGCTGTCGCCGTGCACGAAGTACCAGACCGGGATCGCTTCCTCGTCGAGGATCAGGATGATCGCCGGAGAGGTCGAGAAGTTGGAGCTACCGCCGACGTGGAAGTTCGTCAGGGTCCAGCCCGGTTGCATCTTCGAGGTCTCGCTCGCGACGAGCGTGCCTTTCTCGGGTGCGTTCTCCGGGAGCGGGCCGGTCGTGAAGTCGCTTTCGGCGCTGCCGGTGGCGGTCTGGTTGGTGGAGACGGCTTTGAGGTCGTAGGCGGTCTCGGCGTGCATGCCGAGGACGTGCACGCGGTGTTCGGTCACGAGCGCGTCGTCGACGATCCGGAGCGTGTAGCCGCCGACACCGAACTGGACCTCCGAGTTTGCAGGCTCGGCCGTCGTCCAGCTGACGTAGCAGGAGAGGGACATTTTCGGGTTCGGTTCGACGCTGAGATTGGACAGGGCAAGCGCTCCGAGCGGCGGATTCCCTCCGGCGCCGCCCGTGCCGCCGCCGCCCGTACCCGAACCGCCGCTGCCGGCGCCGCTCGCGGTCCCGGCGCTTCCGGCGAGCGTGCCGCCGCTTCCGGCCGTGCTGCCGTTCCCGGCGATCGAGCCCGACCCCGCTCCCGCAAGGCCGGAGGCGCTGCCGCCGCTCGGTGTGTTGCCCGACGCCGAGCCCGCCGCGCCGCCCGTGGAGCCCGCGAGCCCGCCGCCCGCGGTTCCAGCCGTGGCGCCGCCCTGGCCCGCTTGCGGCCCTGTCCCGCCGCCGTCGCCCTCGGTGCCGGTCGATTCGCTACAAGCCGGCGCCAGCACGAGCCAGCTCGAAGCCAGCAAGCCGAGGATCTTGGCCGAGCACGAGGCTCCGCCTCCGCCTGAGTTCATGCCGGTATGTATGCCCGGGAGAACCGCGGTCCGAGTTCGACGCCGAACACCAGGCGCCGAAAAACGCGCACCTCGGAGGAAAATTCCCTCGGCGCTGCATCACTACGTTCGAGTGTTACAGGCCCATCGCGTAGCCCAGCGTGGGCTGAAACACGACGTCGGGGAACAGGGTGTTCAGGTTGAAGACGAGCGCCGAGTCGTTCGAGAGCGCGAACACCATCATCAGCGCGGGGCCGAAGAAGCCTTTGGAGCCGGCGCGGTACGCGTTGAG
Organism: Polyangiaceae bacterium; assembly: GCA_036503835.1. Classification (GTDB taxonomy): domain Bacteria; phylum Myxococcota_A; class Polyangia; order Polyangiales; family Polyangiaceae; genus PMG-095. The sequence continues at coordinate 2,856 of DASXWF010000668.1, forward strand.
CGTCTTTCGCACCGCCATCGTGCGATCGGCGAGGAAGTAGTCGAGGGTCGTGCGATCCGCCGCGTTGATGCAGTCCTGACGATTGACGGGATCGGTCGAAACGCAGTCGATGATGTCCACGGGACCGTGGCCGTCGACCTGCGCGACGCCGCCGACGATGCCGAGGTACGGACGGAAGCGCTTGTCGAGCGGCTCCTTGCGCATGCTGTAGAAGAGCCGCGCCTCGAAATGGAAGGGCAGGAAATCCTGCGGCGCGCCGCGGAAAGCCCAGCCGAGCCGGGTGCCGACGAGGAAGCGATTGACCGCGTATTCGTAGGAAAGGAGCGCGCGGATCGTCGCGAGGCGCACCCCGGAAGACAGGTGCCCCTGGGCCGTGAGGTTCGGCGTTCCCGCATAGAGGCCGCCGCCCTCGTAGCAGGCGTACGATTTGCTGTCCTCGGAGGTGTTGCCGCACACGTCCGAACCCTCGTTCATGAGGATGATGTCGGCGCCCGCGTGCAGGCCGATCCAGTGGTGCATGGGCGGGCCGAGGCGCGTCGCGATCTCTTCGGCGTCCGGAACGTGGCAGAGTCCGTCGTTGCATTCGCCGCCCGACGGGCAGTCCGCGGCCGTGTCGCACTTCGCGGGTGTCTCGCAGCTGCCGTTCACGCATTCGAGCGTGGCCTGACACTCGCTCGTGAGATTGCAGCTCTGCCCCCATGCCTTCTTCGTCGTCGCGGCGGCGGCGGCCTTGGTGCCTGGACACGCGTCGGTGCCGACCATCTCCGGCGGGCAGTCGTTCTTGTCGTAGCAGCGCTCGGGCGCGTTCTGGTTCGGCAACGCGGGCGGCGGCAGGTTCGTGTGCTCGACGACCCGGATGAGCATGGGGTTTTCAATCCGCCCCACGCGCGCGATCACTTTGTTGTTGGCGTTGCGAGCGAACACGTAGACCTTGAGCTGTCCGCGCTTCGCCGTGACGGTGCAGGGGATCGAGCCTTGGTAGCCGGCGTCCGTCTTCGGTAGCTCGACCTTCTCCCACTTCTTCGAGCCGGGCGCCTGGTAGCGGAGCTCGACGCCCGCCACGTCGTAGTCGGTCTGACACAGCACCGGGATCGGGCGGCGCGCTTCGACTTCTTTCACTTGAGGCACGCAGTCCATCCCGCGCACC
>DASXWF010000669.1:0-4319 GCA_036503835.1 Polyangiaceae bacterium
TTGCGTGAGCTTCGTCGCCAGGTAAGCGGCGCCCCAGGTGCCTGCGGTTCCCGCGGCGCTTTCGACTTCGACGCCGAGGCTGATGGCCGTCGCGAAGCCGACGAGAACGACGGCGAAGATGCCGAAGTAGACCCAGAGGGCGAGCGAGCCGTATTCGACGAGGAGCTTCTGAAGGCGATCCTTCAGTGGAGGGGTACCCGGGGAGGTCGCGGTCGTCACCCGGGGAAGCTAGTACAACGGCCCCCATGTGCATTGCGGATTACGGAGGAAAGCGTCTGGCCGTTGTACTAGCCGGCCGCGGAACCAGCGCACCGCGGATGAGATGCCGCTACCGTCGCAAGCGCTGGTTGGCCCCCTGCACGCTCGCCCCGCTGAACACCCGGCGGGCCGCCCGCGCGCGCGCACGCGGGCGCGCGCGTTCCCACCGCCGCGCACGCTCGAAAAACGCGCGAAAGACGGAATTCTGCCTGCTGGCGTAGGGCTTGCTGAAGAGACCGGGTGGAGGTCACCCGTGCTCGAACCCGTGCTTTCGCCATCCACCACCTCGATCCTGTCGGGTCTCGCCACTGCCTCGTTCGCCTGGGCACTTCAGGGCTGCGCGTTCGACCCGCACTCCACCGGCGAAGAGTGGCACGAAGAGGTCACCGACACCGCCGCGCCGATCACGAACACGGATCCTTCCGCCGATCCGGCTTACGTGCTCCGGCTCTACGACAACTGCACGGCGTTCGCGATCAGCCAGCACTACGTTCTGACGGCGGCTCACTGCCTGGGCTTTACGGGCGTCACGTTGGTTCGCCTCGCGGCCGGCAAGGACGCGGAGACGGTCGTGTACGAAAAGGCCGCCACCGTGGCGATGCACCCCGAATTCACGGGTGCTCCCAACCAGACCGGTTTCGATATCGGCATCATGAGGTTGGCCGGCCTCGGCTTGGGCGAGTCCTTTCCACGCGTGCGTCTGCACTCCGCCTCGGACACCCCTTGGACGAGCGTGGGCGAGCAGTTTTCCGTGGCCGGCTACGGCGCGGGGTCGAACGTCAACGGCGCGCAAAACTGTGCCGACGCCGGCGCGCCCGGACAGAAGCGCTGGGGTAGCTTCGCGTTCACGGGCCAGGGCACGATCAACGGCGAGGGGACCTGGACGGAGGTCATCGGCTCGGATCCGTCTCGCACGGTCTGCGGCGGTGACTCGGGGGGTCCCTTTCTGCTGCTTCGATATCCCGAGAACTTCGCGTTCGCGGTGACGGCGCGATCGTCTTTGCAGGCCGGCAAGAACGTCTTCGGCACCATGATCGAGCCCCACATGGGTTGGATTCGGGAGGAGAGCGGCAAGCTGGGGCTGCCGCTCGTGTGCAAGCAGGTTCGCGACCACCGCGTGAGACCCACGCTGGGCTACTACGATTGCGCCGAGCAACCTCCGTCGAGGCTGGGAGGAGTCGTCGTGCCGCCGGGATCGATCGGCGGCGTCGCGTCCAGGCCGTGAGAATCGTCGTGGGCAACGGCGCGGAGCGCTACGCGCCGGCGACTCGCGTCAGCGGGCTAGCGCTCCGCCAGTGCGCGGAGAACGCCTCCACTGCCTCGCGTCATGGAGCCGGCGCGAGGACGCGGCGCTCAGAAGGTGAGGAAAACGCGCGGTAGCGCAGCACCCATCTCGCCCGGTTCCTCACCTCGGTCCTCACGGTCACCGAGGCCGAGCTGCCCGTAGGGGTTGGAGCCCCAACACTTGATGGTGAAGTCGTCGAGCAGCGCGCAGGAAAACGTCAACCCGCTGCTGAGCGCGCGCACCCTCGCGCCGTCCAGATCGACCCGCGGCAAGGAGTCGCCAAGCTCGCCGGGGCCGTCGCCGCGAGCGTCGGTGTCACCGAGTCCGAGGCCGCCCTCCGCGTTGTAGCCCCAGCATTTCACGGTGCCGTCCGTCAGCAGCGCGCAGACGTGAACGGCACCCGCTGCGATGTCCTGCGCGCCGTTGCCGGTACCGAGATCGACCGCGGGGAGCTGATCGCCCATCTCCCCCGGTGCGATGCCGCGGTGCAGGGTGTCACCGGTTCCGAGCACGCCGAAGATGTTCTCACCCCAGCAACGCACGGATTCGTCGCTCAGGAGCACGCACGTCGCGTCGTTACCCGCGACGATCTTCATGGCAAAGAGATCCGTCGGAAGCTCGACGCGCGGCAGGTTGTCGCCCATGTGCTCCGGGAGATAGCCGCGCGTGGTCCTGTCGCCGAGCCCGAGCTCGCCGAAGCCGTTGTATCCCCAGCATTTCACGCTGCGATCGCCGAGGATCGCGCAGGTGTGGTACGCACCGGCTGCGATCGCGCGGACCGTGACGCCGGCGCCGAGATCGATGGGCCCGAGGGCTGCGACCTCTCCCGGCTCGTCGCCCACGTTGTCGAGGTCGCCCGTGCCGAGTTGTCCGTAGAGGCCGTGCCCCCAGCATTTCACCGTGCCGTTCTCGAGCAGCGCACAGGTGTGTTGGGCTCCTATCGCGACGGAGGTCGCCGGAAGTCCCAGCGGAACCGCGGGCAAGGCGTCCCCCATTTCCGAGCTCCGGCCGCCGCGCGCCAGCGTATCTCCGAGTCCGAGTCCGCCCCCCCTGTTGTCGCCCCAGCACTTCACGATGCCGCCGCTCAGGAGAGCACAGCTGGTCAGGTACTTGGAGAACAACGCGAACACGCCTTGGTGCATGCCGAGATCCACCGCAGGCAGCTGCGGGCCCATCTCGTTCGGTTGGTCGCCGCGCGTGAACGTGTCACCCGCACCGAGCTGCCCCTGGTCGTTGTGTCCCCAGCACTGGAGCTTGCCGTTCCGCCCGAGGGCGCACACGTGATCTTGACCGGCCGCAATCGAGATCGCCTCCGAACCGCAGATCACGGAGCAGGTGTCCCCGGGGCTCAGGTTGCCGTCGTCACACGTCTCGCGCTCGGCCCAGACGCGCCCGTCGCCGCAGGCGGCGTTGCGGCAGAGGTTGGTGCAGGCGTCGGTGTCGACACGGTTCTGGTCGTCGCACTCTTCCGAGCCGTCGATCACGCCGTTGCCGCAGGACGTCGCGCCCGCGGTACCGCCGTCGCCGCCCGAGCCCGCTCTGCCCCACGTGCCACCATTTCCCGCACCGCCGCCACCCGCAAAGCCACCGATTCCAGCGCTCGAACCACCGAAGCCGCTCGTGCCGGCGTTGCCCCCGAGGAGCGTTCCCGCGCTCGCGCCGAAGCCTGCCGTCGGGCCGAGTCCGCCCGTCGCGCCGAAGCCGGTCCCCCCCTCGGCGCCTCGGGAGCCACCCGTCGCCGTCGTGCCTGCACCGCTCTCTCCCCCGCCGTGGCTTCCGCCCAATGGTCTGCCGCCGCTTCCGCTCGTGCCCGCACCGCCGCTCGACGACGACTGACCACCACTGCCGCCACGCCGGCCCGCGCGGTTGCCTCCCGAGTCGTCCTCTTCTGCAGAGACGCGCAGACTTTCGCGCGAACCACACGCGGCGAGCGCGACCAGCGCACTGACGAGGACGGCCCTGAACGAGCAAAGACGCATCGACGGAGAATTCCTCAGGGCGTACCCGGCGTCGCAAGCAGCTGTTCCCGCATCTTGGCGAGCGTGTGCCGGATGTTCCCCTCGACCTGCTCCTGCCCGATCTCGCCGAGGAATTTCACGTAGTCCGCGAGCTTCTTGCGAAAGCGCTCACCCTCGGGCGAGTCCGCTTCCGCCTCGCGGGCTTCTTCGTCGCTGATGTCGAAGTTGATGAAGCGGCGACAATTCGCGGCGCCGCAGCGGCACGGATCGCGCTCCGGTTGATTGCGGGTCACCCAGCCGTAGAAGATCGTGACCTCCTGCCCGGGAACGATGGTGCGGAGGCACTGAATACGACCTTCGCCGGCCGAGTAGATGCTCGCGTTCGGAGAACAGCCGTGATTGCAGAGCCAGCCACCCGGCACGCTGGTATCCGGGATGATCACCATTCCGTCGTCGGAGAGCAGCGTGAGCTTCGTCTGCGCGGCCGCCCTCGACTCGGGATCCCAGACGTCGACACGGCGCTGCTTCGGCGCGTACGGCACGACCACGTCGCCGGGCTCGAAACGCTTCCTCGCGAACACTCCGCGCCCCTCGATCGCGCTGTTGCGAAACGCGACTGGAGCGAGGCTGAACTTCACGTCCGGAGTTCTTCTCGATCTTCGGGCGGACGTCAAATTCGACCCGCACGACGCAGCACGAGTTCGGACTACCGCCGTCTCTACGGTGAGTCTCGCTCGACCATGGCCTGGACGGCGGCGATCCTTTCCTGAAGTTGCCTCAGCTCCAGCTGGTAGGCGGCCTGATCCTCCGATTCGCTG
>DASXWF010000670.1:0-3561 GCA_036503835.1 Polyangiaceae bacterium
GAGCCGTGACCGCGACGAGAAGGAGGACGACACGGAGCAGATCATCCTTCAGCCGTCCAAGCCACGTGTGATCAACATCGAGGACGCCGAGCTGATGGTCGGCTCGTCCACGATCATCGCGCCGCTGAAGGCGTTGGTCGCGCGGCTCGTCGTCGAGTCGGAGTACATCCGGCGCGGCAAGGAGCAGGAGGCGGTGAGGATTCTCACCGAGTGCGTCGACGCGCTTCATGCCTTGGTGGATCAACGGCGCATCCGCGACGCAGCGACGAAGGAGGCGCTGGCCCCATCCGCGTCGCCGCCGTGAACTGCTGCTACGTGATCGGCGACATGGAGCGGGAGAAGTACCTGCGTATCCACTACTTCAGTGGGCGGGTTCACTACCGACTCGACGCGGAGAGCTTTTGCGACGCCCGGTTGTTCAGGAACCGGATCGAAGCAATCGCCTGCTACACCGCGCTCGTCGACATGAAATACCCCGCAGATTTCCGCGTATTTGCGATCCACTTCACAATTGATCCGCTGTCGTAGGTTAGCACTGTTAACCTTTGGGGGGCCTTCCTGGCCCCCCTTTCTTTTGTAGCACTCGTCCCGATACTCGGCGCGCCCTGGGTAATGCGACGCCTGCCACATCTCCGACCAGTAGAGGTCGCGGATCGTCGGATGATCCGGGTCGAGCGGCAGCCTAAGTTGCCGCATCATCCGCAGCCTTGCGCGCAAGCTGACGGGCTTTGCGCCGCGCGATCCGCTCAGCAACCAACGTCTCAGTCGCAATGCGATCCCGTTCAGCGGCATACCAGTCGTCACCCTTGCGCAAGTTGTACTGGCGGAGCTTCGCGTCCATCTTTTTGCCGAGCTGGTACGCGTCTTCGAGATACTTGATCGCCACGTCATCGTCCGCGATGCCGAGTTCGTCGAGCCGGTCGTACAGCTCGCGGTGAACCTCGCAGATCGTCCGCTTGGTTTTCGCCGGGTCGGGCAGTGCTTCGCGGATTTGGTTGCGGTAGTCAGTACGGGTATGCGGGTCGCTCGACATCATCGGTCCCCTGAGTCCTCGACGTAGGTGTTCGCGTCGATCAGCACGATCTCGTCATCGCGCAGCATCGTAACACCGTTGTACGCGTTCGGCACCACAACCCACTTCCCGGCGTTCGGCTGTTGCTTGGAGAGTTTCTCCAGCTCGGCCTCGGTCATGACGAAGTCGCGGTACATGCCGTTGCGGAGGTAGAACCTGACGCGTAGTTTTTTCATGGTGCGTACGGCTCCGTGCTGCGCTTCACCCCTTTGTCACCAAGGAATGAATCAGGGTCCTTAAAGGCCCATCGTACTAATTCTTGTTTTCGCTTTTCCAGCTCGGCGCGAAGCTCTTTGTTCGATTCGGCTTGGGCGTGGCGCCACTTGATGCGCTTGACTTGGAGCGCGGTCCAGAGCACGCGCCATAGGAGTCTCGCGTTCGCGCGCCAAAAGGACAGCGGGTTCACGTTCCCGTCGTCGTTGTCGAGCAGAATCTTGACGGCGCAGACGATCCAGATGAGCGCGTAGAGACCGACGATGATTAGCGGGGCAATCCAGTACCAGGGCATGTGGGGTCCTTGTGTTGTTGGGGTGTGGGCGCGCGGCCCGGTACGGAGCAATATACGCAAATTCCCAAAAGTGTGTCAACTAGTCACATCGTCATTTTTTATGTTTCCGCTTTGGTAGGGGAGGTAAGCGGGATCGGCACGGCGGCACCCCGTGGTCCGGTGCCGGGGGTGCGTCGCGGTTACAGACTCTGTAACCCGGCTTCCTAACATCTGGTATATGTCCCTACCACAAACGTAAACAGGAGTGATGAAAATGAAGATCGTGATGGCCCAGCGAGGCGCTGGGTTGACGTTGGTTGCGAAGGCCGTTGCTGCGGCGTATGCGGCGGCGCACTCGACGGGCGACTTGCTCGACGATGTGTGCAAGGCCGTCGCCACGCGTTACAAGGGCGAGGGCGTGCCGGACTCGGATGCCGACTTCATCGTCGATGAGGTCACGCGCATTCGTCAGTGGTCGGCGTCGAGTGCCAAGACGCGCAAGTCCGAGATGCGCGCGATCCTCTCGGTCTACTCGTTGCTTCCGGACGCGATGGCCAAACTGCGCGGGCACAAGGGCAACACGAAGCCGGTCACGTTCGATGCTGGTCTCAAGCTCGCACGTGCTCTCAAGAAGGGCTCGACGATCACGCAAGCGGTCGCCGCATACGTGAACGGAAGCGCGAGCGTCGATCCGGCGGACCGCAGTCTCGACGAGGCGAAGGCGAGCGCCAAGACGCACATCAAGCGCGTGCTCGCGCACACGGCTCTGCCGATCAAGTTCCGCAACGCCCTCCGCGAGGCGTGCGAGAATGCCGGCATCGTTCTCTAGTACGCGGACCTTGGGGGTGCTTCGGCACCCCTTTTTTTGCCCGCACGAGCAACCCGCGCCCAAGGCACGACAATCCCTGGTGCTTTGGGACGCGTGTTACAGAGTCTGTAACCACCATGGGATTAGGGGTTGGGGTGCCGAGGGCGCGTTATCATCAAGCGCCTATCCTCACATAGTTGAGCAACGTTCCATGGGCCTAGAATCCTCCGGTCCTTGGCAAGTCATTGATTCGCTTGGCGCGAATCGGGCACGCGGACGCCGAGGATATGAGCGCGGCACCGAAACCCCTTATGAATCAATGCTGTCCCAAGCCAAGTCATCATGTCAGTATGTTTTCAAACAAGAGTTCGTATAGAGAATTAGGTATTCGGTGGTGAGGGGGCGAGACCCCAACCCCCTAAGCATCTAATAGCTCTGTCCTTTGAAAACACACTGACATGATGACCTCGTGAACTAAGTCACTGTTTGTCTTAGTTCTCTCATGTCAAAATGGACAGTTGAATCGTGGGCTCATGTCCGGACATGAGGTCGGCATGTGCTTCTTTGGCCCACGGGCGGGCTGCGGCACGCGCCCACAGCACCCCGGCCCGTTATCATTCGAGCGCGTATTGTCCCTAGTATTTGGTGTCTTGTTACAAATCAGGAGTGAGGAACATGTACGACGAAGTATGGCTACTGACTGATGAAGGGTTCTGGCGCGGGCTCGACGGCGAAGTCAAGGGCTACGCCGCTCTAGTCACGTGTGAGAAAGTCTGTCGGCTGCGCAACGAGCTGTTCGAGCAGGCCCAGGCGGAGCTTGATCGCCGCTCGACTCCAGCAGTGGATACCCGCGCGCCGATCTATGCGGCATCGGGGAATCTGAGCAGCTTTGCCAACGCGCGGTTGCTGGCGCTCGACCTTGCCCGCGAGCGCGTGTGCCACTGCTGCAACGTCACGGACGGGCACGCCGAGTGGTGTACGTTGCCGGCGATCCTACGAGAGCAGGCGGGCGAGCCGCGTTATCATGGCGCGCCCACACCACGACAGGCTGTCCCCTCGACCAATCGCGAGTGCATCGGATATGCGGGGTGCGAGGCGAACGATTGGGCCGGCTGCGAGTGCGCGCCCACGGCAACACATGTTACAGACTCTGTAATCTCGGGTGGCCCTGAGCCGCAAGGCGATGTCGACGTG
>DASXWF010000671.1:0-1930 GCA_036503835.1 Polyangiaceae bacterium
CTCGGAGGCAGGCGCTGCCGAGTCTTCCTGCACGGCCGGCTCGTCCGGGGCGGCGGGCTCGTCCGGGGCGGCGACTGTCGCAGGCGGAGCGGCCGCTCGGGCGGAACCCGCCGTGAGAGCGGACGCCAAGAGCGCCAATACCCAGCAGAGTTGCGCTCGCATACCGGGCAGCGTCACCGAAAAAGCTATCTCTGTCTCCCGTCCTCACAGTGGAAGACGGGGTGCGGGCTGTCAAGGTAGTGTCCCGCCCGAGTGCCGCGCTTATTGAACCGACGGGTCGCGAGCCTGCTCTTCGTGCTGCCGCTCGCTTGCGAAGGGCGGGGGAGCTGCTCTGGCAGCGGGCGCTCCTCCGACGCGGCGACGAACGCGACGCCTCTGCTCGCCTCCGGCGCCGCGCCCGAAACGCTTCCGGCGGCGAGCGCGCTGCTCGCCGCGGGCGGGCCGGACTCGCCGGGGGGCTTCGCGATCATCGGCGACTACGGCGCTGCGGCCGAGCACGCGGGTCCCGTCGCCGAGCTCGTGAAGAGCCAGCGGCCCGACTTCGTCATCACGCTCGGCGACAACAACTACCCGGCCGGCAGCGCGGAGACCATCGACCAGAACATCGGTCGCTTCTACTCCGAATTCATCTACCCTTACGCCGGCCGCTACGGCAAAGGCGCGCGCGAAAATCGCTTCTTTCCGTCGCTCGGGAACCACGACTGGTACGCGGCGGACGCCAGGCCGTACCTCGACTACTTCACGCTGCCCGGGAACGAGCGCTACTACGATTTCGTGCGCGGGGACGTGCACTTCTTCGCCGTCGACAGCGATCCGAACGAGCCCGACGGCATCGAGGCCAACAGCGTGCAGGCAGCGTGGCTCCAGCGGGGGCTCGCCGCGTCCAAGTCGGCGTGGCAGGTCGTGTACATGCATCACCCGCCGTTCTCCTCGGGCCGGCACGGTTCCACTCCGGAGCTCCAATGGCCCTACGCCCAATGGGGCGCGGATCTCGTGCTCGCCGGTCACGATCATCACTACGAGAACCTCTTCATCGGTGGCGTCACCTACCTGATCAACGGCCTCGGCGGCCGGCAGGCGTACCCGATCGGGCGGGCCTTGCCGGGGAGCCGCGTTCGCTACAACGCGAAGCAGGGCGCGCAGTTCGCGCTCGCGACGGACAAGGAGCTGCGCGTGCGGTTCGTGAGCGTGGATCGTCGTGTCGTGGACGACGTCGTCTTGAAGAAGCCGTGAGCGCGCCGCAGCCTGGAGCCACCCCATGACCGAAGCTCGAAAGGAGGCGATCATCGTCGGCGTGCAGCTGCCCGGCGTGACCGACGCCGAGTTCGACGCCGGGCTCGCGGAGCTCGAGCGGCTCGTCACGACGCTCGGCTATCGACCGCGCCAGCGCGTCACGCAGGAGCGCCCGCGCCTCGAGCCCGCCGCGGCCCTCGGCCAGGGCAAGCTGGAGGAGCTCGCCGCCCTCACCGGCGGCAGCGGCAATCCGGGCCGGACCGAAAAGCCCCGGCCGAAGCGCGCCCCCCCTCGCGCGGAACGCGTTCCCAAGACTCCGGCGCCGTCTACGCCGGCTCTTCCCGCGGACGCGGAAATCGAGGTCGACGAGCCGGAGTCCGCTCCGATCGCGCTGGTCGCCGTCGATCACGAGCTCTCACCCAGCCAGGCCCGCAATCTGGAGCGCGCGACGGGCGTTCAGGTGCTCGATCGCGCGGGCGTGATCATCGAGATCTTCCACCGGCACGCCAAGAGCCGCGAGGCGCGCCTGCAAGTCGAGATGGCGCGCCTCGCCTACACGGCGCCGCGCGTGCGCGAGTCGCCGTCGGGCAAGGAAAAACGCGCGGGCCGCGGCGCGGGCGAAGCCGCCATCGAGATCGATCGGCGGCGCATTCGCGACCGGCTCGCCGAGCTTCGCGAGCAGCTCGAAGCCGTGCAG
>DASXWF010000672.1:0-2294 GCA_036503835.1 Polyangiaceae bacterium
GCCGTCCCAGAACCAGGCTTGCTGCACGTCTTCGTCGTTCTGGGCCGAGCCTGCAATCTCACCTCGATTGTTGATCGCGGCAGGTTCGTGCCTGAGCCCCTGCGGGTCGATGATCACGACTTGGTAGCGGTTGCAATTTGCCCGCGGCAGGTTTGCCGTCGGGTCCAATGTCTCAGCGATGACCGGCTGAGTCAGGTTGGAGTGAGGCTCATCGCCTCTTTCGGGAGCGTCGCCGCACCCTGCGGACACCGCTGCGAGTGCAGCCAGCCCGATAGTTCGTACACTTGCCGCCGCGAACCTTTGCATTTTGCGCCTCCGGGGTTTCCGCCGAGTCCTGATGCAGCAAGCCGCGTGCTAGGCCGCGCGCAGTGGAAAGCCGGAGCGGCATGAGGCAGCCTGCGCTCGAAATCTCCCGAGCTCGCGGTGCTTTCCCTGGAAAGTTCGCGCCAGCGTGGATATGTCCGTTGTCACCGCTCGCGACGCAGGTCACGATATGTGCTGCCCTGTTGATCAGGATCTGAGAACACGGGCATGTTGAGACTCGGGATGCGTAGCCTTCGTCCGACCCTTTGGTCCGCCGCCGCTATCACTGCTTGCGTTGCCGCGACGCTCACCGCGTGCGCCGTTACGGAAGACGACCCCGATGCCAGTGCCGGCGCCGGCGGGTCGGGTGGATCGACCGGAGGAGCCGGAACCGGTGGCAAGAGCGCCGGCGGTGCGGGTACCGGCGGCGTTATGGCGGCCGGCGGCACGGTGTCGGGCGGCGCGGGATTCGGCGGGAAGGCTGCGGGTGGAGGAACGTCGGGCGGTTCGGCCGGCGCGACATCTTCCGGAGGTACTACGAGCGCTGGGACCGCGAACGGCGGTGCGGGTATCGGAGGCGGCGGCTCCGGTACTGGCGGCAGCCCCGGTGGCACCGGTGGCGGCTCGTCGGGAACCGGCGGCGGTAGCGGCGGCGGTAGCTCGGGCACGGGCGCTGCGGGCGGAGGTGGCACCACCGGCGGTTCCGCTGGAGCCGGCGGCGGCGGTACAGGCGGCTCGGGGATGACGTGCCCGCCGTCGATGCCGATGACCGGCGGCAACCGGTACTGCTCGAACACCACGGGCAACGTCGGCAACACCGGCTATTCGTACGAACTCTGGGCGGAGGGCTCGGGGACGGGCTGCATGACCGTCTACGGCGACGACGCGACGTTCAGCGCGAACTGGACCAACGTCGAGGATTTGCTCGCGCGAGTCGGCCTCAACTTCGACCGGAACAGGAAGCACGCGCAGATTGGAACGCTCAAGGCGACGTTCGCGGAGACCAAGGCCGGCAGCGACAACCTCGTCTACATCGGCATCTACGGCTGGACGGTCAACCCGTTGAAGGAATATTACATCCTCGACGACTGGGGTGAGATCAAGCCGGCCGGCACCGCGTCCGACGGCACGCCGCGCGACTTCGTGGGTGAGTTCACCGTCGACGGTGAGACCTACGACGTGTGGAAGAAGCTGCGCGTGGACAAGCCCTCCATCCTCGGTGACAGCGACACCTTCGAGCAGTACTTCAGCATCCGCAGGACCGCGCGCGAGTGCGGCACCATCTCCATTTCCGAACACTTCCACAATTGGGAAGAGCTCGGTCTCGAGCTCGGGAATTTGACGGAAGCGAAGATCCTCGTCGAGGCTCAGGACAGCAGCGGAACGATCGATTTCTCGGAGGCGACGGTCACCGTCGACTGAGGCGGGTGCTCGTCGCTCCCGCCTAGCGCTCCTCGCAAGCGTGTTCGTCGTCGCCGTCCGGGCAATCCGACTCTCCGTCGCAGAGCGCGTCCCATTCGACTTGCTCTCCGCCACCACACGCGTACGCCTCCGCCGCGGGGTCGCAGTTGCGCTCGTCGTAGCCATCCGCGCACTGCGCTTCGCCGTCGCAGAAATTGAGGGTCGATTCGGTGCCCGGACAGGGGATCCGGTAGGCGCTCCGTACCGCGCATTCGCCGAGCTCCGGCGCCGGTGGCGGGAGGACGAGGTGACAGTCACTCGAGCGGGTTTCGCGCGCCCAGGCTCGATAGTAACTGGCGAGCTCGTCGAGGTCATGGTCGCCGCCCGTGTGGACGGTGCAGGCGATCCACTGGACGGACGGCGCGAAGTTCTGGAGCTCCGCTTGCACGCAGCGTTCGAGCGTCTCGGGCGTGAGCTCGTCGCACAGCCCGGAAATGCAGAGCGCTTCGCAGAGGTCACGAGCCGCCGCGATCAGCTCGTCCGCCGCCGCTCCGAACTCGCCTGTCGGAATCCATCCAGGCCCGGCGGCA
>DASXWF010000673.1:0-3079 GCA_036503835.1 Polyangiaceae bacterium
TTGCGTGAGCTTCGTCGCCAGGTAAGCGGCGCCCCAGGTGCCTGCGGTTCCCGCGGCGCTTTCGACTTCGACGCCGAGGCTGATGGCCGTCGCGAAGCCGACGAGAACGACGGCGAAGATGCCGAAGTAGACCCAGAGGGCAAGCGAGCCGTATTCGACGAGGAGCTTCTGAAGGCGATCCTTCAGTGGAGGGGTACCCGGGGAGGTCGCGGTCGTCACCCCGGGAAGCTAGTACAACGGCCCCCATGTGCATTGCGGATTACGGAGGAAAGCGTCTGGCCGTTGTACTAGCCGGCCGCGAAGCGGCCGAGGGGGGAGGCTCGGCGCAGCCGAGGGGGGAGGCTCGGCGCAGCCGAGGGGGGCGCAGCGGCTGCTGCGGCGCCCCCGCACAACGGAGAGGACCGCCCTCGGCGCAGCCGAGGTGACCGCGAAGCGGGCAAACCCGGAACGCAGTTCCGGGTTGCGGTACTAGCGCGGCACAGGGGTTCTGCACGCGGTGAAAATGGTCCGGCGCTCGGTCAGCTGGCGCGGCACAGGCCGACAGACGCGCGGCGGCCGGCTTCGAGCAGGCGCTCGAGCTCGCGATCGTGCTCGCTGACGCGGCCGCGGAGCTCCTCGAGCTCGGCGAGCTTGCGGTGCTCGGCTTCGAGCGCTTCGCGCTCCGCCTCGAGCGGCTCCTCGATGAAGCGCGCGAAGCGGATCATCGCGCGCTCGAGGGAGCGCTCGAGAGCCAGCTCGATCGCCACCGCCACCGCGGGTTCGAGGGCCGCGAGCTCGGCGGCGTACTCGCGCTGCCGCGCGTAGAGCGCGGCTCGGAAGCGGTCGTGCGTGCCCTTCTGCAGGCGGCTCTCGCGTTTGACGAGAGCGAGCAGGCCGCCGAGCGCCGCACCGCCGAGCGAGAACCACGGGTCGAGCAGCGCCAGACCGGCCGCACCCGCCAGCCCGCCGGAAGCGCCGAGCAACCAGCGCATCTTGTCGAAGCGCGCGACGTCCTCGCGCACTTCCTCGACGACGGCCGCGAAGTTCGGCGCCTCGATTGCGGGCTTGTCGAGCCGCGGCGACGAGCTCGTCGTGCGGCGCACCTCGTGCAGAAGCTGGTAGCGCTCGCGCAGGGCCTCGAAGAGCCCGCGCTCGATCGAAGCGACGCCGCGCTCGATGCCCGCCTCGAGCGCGACTTGCGCGTCGGTGCGCACGTGCACGGCTCCGAGCGCGAGCTCCCTGGCGAGCTCCGCGGCGCGCTCGGCGTACTGCTTCTTCCGCGTGCGAAGATCGATGGATTGTTCGGGGAGCCGCTCGAGCACGCGGAAGCCGTCGCCGAGCGCCTCGCCCGCCGCCGAAAGTGCCCGGCTCGCCGCAGCACCGATCGCCGGCGCGGCCTGGGCGAGCGCCTGCTCGCGGAACACGGCCGGCTCGGGCGTGCGCTGTCGTTCGAGCTCGAGGATGCGTTCCCGGTACGCGCGTTCGGCCTCCGTCTCGGCTTCGGCGAGCCCCGCGATGCAGCGCCGGATCGCCGACGCCGCCCGGGCTCCGAGGATCAGGGCGCGCTCCCGCCGCAGCAGCAAAAACAGCTTGTCGAGCTCGTGCTCGGAGCGCACGGCGAGCTCGGAGCCGCGATCGGAGAGCAGCGCCTCGGCGGCGACCGAGACCGACAGCACGCGATCGGGCGCACGTCCGAGCTCGCGTGCGAAGCGGCGCGTGCCGATGCGGCGCGCGTTCTCGACTTCACCCCAGGGGTCGCCCTCGGACCTCTGCAGGGCGCGCTCGTGAGCCTGGTCCATCTTCGTCAGCACGAGCAGCACGTGGGGCACCACTTCGCGCAGGCGCCGCAGAAAGAGCTTGGCGGCCTCGCTCACCGCGCGGTCGAGCTCCGAGACCAGAATGCAGCCGTCCGCCTGTTCCCGGATCAGCGCCCACTCCGGAGACGTTTCGTTCGACAGACCCGGCAGGTCGATGAGCGTCACGTCCTCCGGCAGGAGCTTGGCGGGGTAGTCGATCGCGAGCTCGACGAGTCCCGGCTTCTTGGCGAGCGCCGTCAGATCCGCGAAGAAACGCCGCCAGCGCTCGCTCACCAGGTGCTCCCGCTCCGAGCGCAGTTCCTCGCGTTCGCTCCGCAGCCGCTCGCGTTCGGCGTCGGCGTCGCGCAAGCCTCGTTCGAGCTCGCTCGAGTGCGAGCGCGCCCGCTCGGCGCCGCGGTCGAGCGGCTGGAAGCGGGCTTCGGCGAGGGCCCGCGTTTCGGCGGCGGCGGTCGCCTTCTCGCGCTCGAGCAGCAGGCGCGCGCGGGCGCTTTCGCGCTCCGACAGCGACGTCCGGTAGCGCAGCCAGCGCTCGCGCCGGACCAGGACGAACAGCGCGAACCAGAGCCACAGGAAGAGCGCGAAGCGCGGCGGGCGCGCGCGAACCTGCGCCGGGATGCCGGCCTCGAGCGCCCCGAGCGTCCGCTCCACGCGAGCCGCGTCTTCCTCCGCGGCGGCGAGCTCCGATTCGGCATCTTCCGCGAGCTCGCGCGCTTGCTCCACGTCACCGAGCGCACGGTCGACGCGGAGCTCGGCTTGCCCCCGGCTCTCCTCCGCCTGGCCGAGCTCCAGGCGTGCTCGATGGCAGTCGCGTTGCAGGATCGCGAGCCGCGCATCGAGCTTCGCCGCCACGAGATCGAGCTCTCCTGCCCGGTCGGGGACCCGACTCGAAAAGTCGTCCTCTTTTCCCGATTCGAAGCGCGCGCGGTAGCTCGGCACGTCGCGGCGCCGCAGGAAGGTCACCACGGCGAGTCCCCCGCGCGCGCCGCCGAGCAATCGATCCCCCACGATGGCGTCGAGCAACGTGCTCTTCCCCGAGCGGCGCTCGCCGGCCACGACCACCCGGAGCTCCCGGCGCGCGAGGCGTTGCTCCACGTTCTCGAGCGTTCGCTCCACCTCGGAGAGCGCGGCCGGCCCGAGCGATTCCTGGTGCTCGAACAGGGCGCGCAGCGTCGCCGGCACCGCCTCGACCGCCGCCAGCAGCGCCGCGCCCTCGTCGTCGCTCGGCGGCGCAGCCGGAGCGCGCGAGCGCCGTGACTCCGCGCTTCGTGGCGACGCTCCGGTGT
>DASXWF010000674.1:0-4990 GCA_036503835.1 Polyangiaceae bacterium
GGCATCAAGGCGGTCGGCGGTGCGGATGTCGGGCTGCTCGGAATCGGAGCCGACGACGCGACTTATACGGGTGACCTCAACACCACGGCGCACTACATCCGCTCAGGCGGAAGCGTCGTCATTCGATCGGACGGCGACAACGCTAACGCCTTCCTGATGAAAAAGACGGGACTGGCGATCGCGACCGTCGCTTCGACCGGAACGGTCATTCCGGCATTCAAGGTCACGGACGCCGAGCACACCGCGCTCGCCGCCTCGACGGAGCGGCACTCCGTCCACTTCGATCTCTCGCAGACCTGCACATGGGCGACTGGCGCCATCACGAATCAGCGCTCATTCAGGATCCAGGCGGGCGTTATCAAGCACCTCGCCTCGTCCGTCGTGTCGACGGCCGCGACAGTTGCCATCTCGGGCGCCCCAACGGCGTTCGATGCCAACACGACGATCACGAACGCCCTCGCCCTTTGGGTCGAGGCGGGCGGGGTCGGTTACGGCACGGGGGCCATCGCGCTCGCCGGCCTGCACCGCACTACCCACGGCGTTGAGTTCTGGCGCGCAACCAAGAGCACCGGCGCGGGCAGCGAGGTTTCGCTCCTGCGCTTCGGCACGCCGACGACGGATTGGCTGACGGTCGGCGCGGGCGGCGGGACGGGTCTCGCCGGCATCGACTACCGCGTCGGCAGCGGCGGCTCCCATACGTGGACGGTCGATTCCACGGTCGAGTTCGAGATCACCGCAAGCGCGATCGACTGCAAGTCCAACGGTCTCACGAACGTCGCGTCAATCAACGGACAGACGTTCGCGTTCGCGCTTGCCGGCACGAACCTCACGGACGCCGATCAGACCATCACCGTTTCGCAGGGCAACCGCCGAGTCTCTTCGCTTCCGCTCACGGCGAACCGCATCACGACGCTGGGCGTCTCGGATACGCCGCGCTTTGGCGCCGTGATTCGGATCGAGCGCATCGACGGCGGAGCCAACTCGCGCACCATCAAGGATCACCTCGGAAACGAGCTGCACGTTTTCCCGCCGAGCACGCTCGAGGCGGCCGAGTTCCGTTACAACGGCACCAAGTACGAGTTCTGCGGACACACGGGGCTTGCGGCATGACGCTCGGACTCGGGTCGATCCCGCTCGGCGGCGGCATCGCGAACACGGACTGGACCCCCGCGGTCGAGCTCAACGTGCTCGCCTGGTACTACGCGCTCGCTGCGACCTGCTGGAACAGCGGCAACCCCGCGAGCGACGGCGAGACGGTCGACGAGTGGCACGATCTATCGGCCCAAAACTCCGACGTGGAGCACGGCGCCCTCTCAGACCCGACGCTGCGCACGAGCGGATGGGCATCCGGCGTGCCCGCAGTCGAGTTCACCGCGGCGAATCAAGGACTCTCCTCGAGCACGACCGCCGTAGCCCTGCACCTCTCGGGGACCAACACGCCGTTCTCGGCGATGTTCGCCGTTCAGGTGGATGCGTTCGCGGCGACTCAGGG
The DNA here is from genome assembly GCA_036503835.1 of Polyangiaceae bacterium. Lineage (GTDB taxonomy): Bacteria > Myxococcota_A > Polyangia > Polyangiales > Polyangiaceae > PMG-095. Next base: position 1,493 of record DASXWF010000674.1, read on the forward strand.
GCTCTTCGCGGTCTTCGACTCCGCATCTGATGCGTGCGTGCTGTTCGAGATCCTGACGAGCAAGAAACTCCGTTTCACGCTCATCGACGGCAGCGGCGCCGCGGCGTTGCAGACCGGCGTCATGAGCCTCGTCGTCGGCCACAACCGGATCGGTTTCGCCCACACCGGCACGCACCTCACCACGTGGGTGAACGGCGCGAAGGATATCGACAACGTCGCCTGTGCCGTCGCTGGGCTGCACACGTTCGACGGGACGGCAATCGGAACGTCCGACATCGCCGCGGCCAACACGCTCGACGGGATGATCCAAGAGGCGCTCTTCGTGAACTTCGCCTGCAACGACGGCTACTACCAGCGTTGGCGCGCGTACTCGATCCAGAACCACGGCTACTGAGCAGGGCCGCGGGATGTCTCTACGAAGGAAGTTTTCCCGGAGGGGGAGAACGAAAGAGCAAGGAAGAATGCAACGCATCGTCACGTTCCCGAAGCCGATCGAAAGCAAGGTCATCAGTGGAGAGATGAAGCCGTTCGGCTTCGTCGAGCTCTACTTGGACTGCATCTTCGCGGTCGTCCAGACGTACCCGAAGACGGAAGAGGCCGCCGAGCTCGTGGTGTGGCTCGCTCCGCTCTTGCGCCCACTGAAGGGCGACATCGAGAAGCAGGACGGTTTCAAGCTGACGGTCGACGAGGATCTGCACAAGACCATGCTCGATGTCTTGAACATCGGCGGTCATCTCCCCGAAGAGATGGCCGAGTTCGTTGCTCGCTGCCGCCTCGCCCTGATGAAGGCCGAGAAGGTGCGCGAGAAGCCGGTCGACCCGAAGGCTGCGACGGCTTCGAACGAGTGAGCGCTGACCCCGGGGGCGACGGGATAGCCACGCACTGAATCGGGGGCGCTGAAGAACCAACTCGGGCGCGCACGCACGCGCGAACCCGGACGGAGAACTGCGCCCTGAGGGGCGCCCTGGGAGAACCATGGCCAACGGAATCTTCAATCAGACCAAGACCGATCTGCTCACGAGCTCCTACGCGGGATGGGCCGCGGATCACCGTGTGATCCTGCTCGACCACGCCGACGACAACCCGTCCCTCACGACGGACGACAACCTCGACGACATCGCCGGCGCCGCGCGCGTCGCGACTTCGGGCGCGCTCGGCTCGCCGACTTCGGGCTCGACCGGCGCCGGCCAGGCCGACGCGGCCGACGTGACGTTCACCTCGGTTACCGGTGACCAGTCGGAGGGCTTGGTGATCTACCAGCACACCGGCACAGAGAGCACGAGTCGGCTCGTGGTGAAGCTCGACACTGGGGTGACCGGGCTCCCCGTCACCCCCAACTCTGGGAACATTACGACGACCTGGGACACCTATATCTTTAGCGTGGCCGCTTGACGCTTCGCCTGGCATAGGCGTAGCGTCGGGAATGGTCAGCAGGGAGCTCGCGGAAGAAAGGCGTATCAACCGCGAGAGGATGCAGCGGTGGCGCGCTCGCAATCGCAAGCCGCCGAAGCCGTGCGCAGGGTGCGGGCGTCCGTTCGAACGGAAGTCGAACCGACAGAAGTTCTGTTCGGACTGCCCGCCGCTCGGCTGGGGCGACTGCTCCCGGTGCGGGAAGCGCTTCGCGCGCAAGCCGCGCACGACCGGACTCTACTGCTCAAAGGGTTGCGCCTACAACGCGGCGGTGGACGCGAGGAACGCCGAGCTTCCGCCGCTTCCCTGTGCGAGATGTGGGACCGAGTTTCGTCCACGGACGGCTCTCTCGTTCTACTGCTCGCGCAAGTGCGCGGCGGAGGATCGTCGTCGAGACCCGGACGGCGAATTCAGCTGTCTCAAGTGCGGCGCGCGAATCCCAGCCCGCTACCGCAATCCCAAACGGACGCGTCGTTACTGTGTCGGTGGCTGCCGCGGACACAAGCTCGGTGCGCGCAGGCCCGCGAGTGGCGGGTATGTTCTGATCAAGACAGCGGCCGGCTGGGAGTTCGAACACCGTGTCGCGATGCGCACCGCTCTCGGGCGGGAGCTTCGCTCGAGCGAGCGCGTTCACCATCGCAACGGCAAGAGATCAGACAACAGGGTGAAGCGTGGACACACGAGCGGGAAGAAGTGTCCCCCGTCGTGCTGCAACCTCGAGCTCTGGAAGGTCAAGAGCGAGCACGTGACGCCACCCGGCATTCGGTCGTCCGACTACCACTGTCCCGGATGTCGGTGTCACGAGCTCGCCTCCCCCTCTTGACTGGCAGGATCCAAACGCGCAGTCATCGCCCATGAAGCAGTCACTCGACATCGACAAGGGAACGGGCGCGTACCTCGGCAAGGTCGTCCTGAAGTCAGGCGGCAGAGGGATCGCTCTGCATCCCGAGAACGCGCGACTCGACGCGAAGACGATCGCCGATCCCGATAAGCACCCGAGCCCGAACCGACTCGAGTTCGATGTCGTCGTGCTCCCTGGCGGCGCGCGCGATGTCCTGCTCCACGGCTCGCTCTGGTTCAACATCCCGAGCGGGGAAGTGGCGGAGAAGCTTGCTCAACTGATCAGGCTTCAGGCGGATCGCGTCGAGCAGGAAGAGAACGCGCGCACCGCCGTCGTGAACCCCCGCCCCGGCGCCGCCTACAACATCGTGGGTGAGCAGGCCCTCGCAATCCGCGGCGGGCTGCCCTTCGACCTCACGGGCAACCGGGAGATCATGGCGCTCGCTCGCACGGAGGCGCGCGACAACCGGGACCTGCGCAGGTTCATCCCGAGCTCGGGGAACCTCGCGGGGCTCGCGCGGCTCGGGCTCCCGACCGTTCGGCAGTTCTCAGCAGTCCCCGCGGTGGCCGCGCGCGAGCAGGCCGCCCTCATGACCCCAGACGAAAAGCGCGCTCTGGCGCGGCAACTCGAAGAGGAAACCAATGGCGAGTGAAGCAAAAAAGATCCGCTCCGTCAGCGAACTCTCGGCTCTCCGTGACAAGCTGAAGGCCGACCACAAGTCCAAGAACGAGAGCGCTCGCAAGGAAGCGCGCGTCCGCAGCTACGAACTCCGTCAAGCGCGCATCAAGCTTGCAACGGCTGCGTTGCGACCCAACGCTACCGACGCGGACAAGGCTGCGCTCGCCGCTCACGACGCGATGATCGCGGGTGTCGAGTGCGAACTCGCGGCCCTCACGCGCCCGCCCGCGCTCGACGCCGTCATGGCGGAACTACGCGAGGCGCGAACGCTCGCGCGAGCCGAGCGCTTGTCGGGCGCCGTGGAGTCCCTCGGCGACCTGCTCGCGCTCGAAGACCAGGCGCTCGAGTCGTTGCACCACGACCTCGCCGCCGAGCTCGAACTGGTCTCGGTGCAGCTCGGGGCAAAGCTTCAGGCGGTGTCTGCGGAGCGCGGGCGGCGCGCGGCGATCGAAGCGCGGAAGCAGCTGACGAAGGGCCTGACGCTGGAAGAGAAGCGCGCGTTGCTTCGGCACCTTCAGGGCGAGATCGACGCCGAGAAGAAGTAGCCGTGCCGTCCGATGTGCTGACGG
>DASXWF010000675.1:0-5562 GCA_036503835.1 Polyangiaceae bacterium
CCGCCAGGAACTCGCGCTCGCCACGTTCCCGAGCGAGCTCGGCCCGCTCAAGGTCACTTGCTCGGTCGGGGTCGCGCCGTTCCCGGCGGCGGGGCCGACCTGGGAAGCGGTCTTCAAGGCGACCGACGAAGCGCTCTACGCTTCGAAACGTGGGGGGCGCGATCGTGTCACCGTGTGGTCGCCGCGCATGCAGGGCGCGGCGTAACTCTCCGGATCGAGCGGTTCGTACCAAGCGCGGGCAGAGCGCGCCTTCGCCGCTCGGAGTTCGCTGTAGGTGAGAGTGCGCCCGCCGGCCGAAAAGTTTCGGGGAGCGGGTGAGCGGGGGCCGTGCAACACTGTCCGATCGCTGGATGCGGTTCTGGTGGTCCCTCGGCATGCTCTTGCCCGCCGTCGTTCTCGGCAGCTTCGGCTGCTCGGGCTCCGTGGCCTCGACGGGTGACGACGACGACGCCGGCGCAGCGGGGAGCGGCGGCACCTCTTCGAGCGGAGGCGCGGGCGGCGGCAAGGTCGTGGGCGGCGTGGCCCCCACGACGCGCGTCGCGCGTCTCACGCACGAGCAATACAAGAACACGGTCGGGGAGCTCCTCGGCGTGACGGACGATCCGGCGGCGGCGTTCGCGCCCGACGCCCTGAACGGCTTCGACTTCGACACCAGCGTGGACTTTCGCGTCGACACCCGGCTCGGGCCCCAGTACCGGAGCGTCGCCGAGGAGCTCGCCGCGGAGAGCGTGAGCGACCCCGCGATCTTCGCGAAGATCGTCGCCTGCGACGCGAGCGCGCCGAGCTGCGCGGACGAGTTCGTCGCGAGCTTCGGCGCCCGCGCGTTCCGCCGTCCGCTGACCACCGAAGAGAGCGCGCGCTACCGCGGGCTCTTCGAGCAGGGCGCCGCGCTCGTCGCGAGCGGCGACGCCTTCAAGGACGGCGTGCGCGTCGTCGTCGAGGCCGCGCTCCAATCTCCGAAGTTCCTGTATCGCGCCGAGCTCGGAGCGCGCGCGGGCTCGGACGGGCTCGTCGCGCTCGACTCCTGGGAGCTCGCGTCGCGGCTTTCCTACGCGCTCTGGAACTCGATGCCCGACTCCGCGCTGTTCGAAAGCGCGCGCGCCGGTGAGCTCGGCACGCCGGAGGCGGTGCGCGCGGCGGCCGATCGGCTGCTCGCCGACCCGCGCGCGACGGCGAAGGCAGTCTCGTTCCACGCGCAGGCCTGGGAGTTCAGTCGCTACGCGAAGATCGCGCCGGACCTCGACGAGTACCCGGAGGCGCCCGCCGACCTCGCGGCGCGTGCCCGTGCGGCGTCGGAGCGCTTCGTCCGCGAAGTCGTCGAGTCCGGCGGCGGCATCGGCGAGATGCTGACCGCGCCCTACGTCTTCGCCGACTCGGAGCTCGCGCCGCTCTACGGAGCGACCACCCCCGGGCCCCTCGCGCGCCTCGATTTTTCCGGCGGGGAGCGCAAGGGCCTGCTGATGCAGGTGGGCCACCTCGCCTCCAACGCCTACTCGAAGAAGACCGACCCGATCCATCGCGGGCTCTTCGTGCTGCGGCGCCTGCTCTGCCGCACGGTTCCCGATCCGCCCGCCGGCGCTTCCATGACGCCGCTGCCCGACGTCGATCCCCCGCCGCGCACCACGCGCGAGGAGATCACCCTGCTCACCTCCACGCCGAACTGCGTGGGTTGTCACAGCGACATCAACGCGCCCGGCTTCTCGTTCGAGTCGTTCGACGCCGTCGGTCAGGAGCGCGAAACGGAGAACGGCGTCGCCGTGGACACCACGGGCTCGTTCGAGCTCGACGGCGCCGTCGTCTCCTTCGCCGACGCGGGCGAGCTCGTCGAGGCGCTCGCGCAGAGCGCCGAGGCGAAGAGCTGCTACGCCGAGCGCCTGCTCGAGTTCACGCTGGGCCACGCGCTCGCGGCGGAAGAGGCGCCGCTCGGAGCCGCGCTCGGCGCGCCGGGGCCTGGTGCCCGCGCGCTCCTGTCCCAGATCACGGGCAGCGAAATCTTCCGCAAGCGCGCCCCGAACGAGGTGGGACCGTGAAGCGTCCGGGTCTCGTCACGCCCGTGAAACGCGTCCCGCCGCGCCTGCGGCGCCGTGGCTTCCTGCGCGGCCTCGGCGGCGTGATGGTCGGCCTGCCGTTCCTCGAGGCGCTCGCTCCGCGGACGGTCGCGGCGCAATCGACCGCCATCAAGCGCTTCGGCGTCTTCTTCGCGTGCAACGGCGTGAACATGGATCGCTGGTTCCCGAACGGCGCTTACGGCGCGCTCACGGACGCGCACCTCACGGGCACCGCCAACGAGGCTCTGCTCCCCCACCGCTCGAAGCTGCTCTTCCCGCGCGGCGTGCACATGACGCCGCGCGGCTACGACCGCGACGGCGGCGGTGCCGACGACCACGGCAAGGGCATGGCCCACAAGCTCACCGCGAATTTCGCCGACGCCGAGCAGTGGCTCGCGCTCGGGCCGTCGGTCGACCACGTCATCGCGCAAGCCGTGAACCCGAGCGGCCGCGCGGCGCTCAACCTGATGGTCGGCCGCCGCGGCAACTACAAGGGCATGGACTACATCTCGTACACGGGTGCGGGACAGGCCGTGGCCGCCCTCAACAACCCCTGGAACGCCTACTCCGAGTTCATGAACCTCGGCGGAACGGCGCCGGGCGCCGGCGAGGCCGAGCTGCGCGTGCGCGAGCGGCGGCAAAGCGTGCTCGACCTCGTGCAGCAGGACTTCGACGACCTGAAGCGCGGCCCGCTGAGCTCCGCGGACAAGCAGAAGCTCGACGCCCACTTCACGGCCATCCGCGAGATCGAAACGGGCATGAGCTCGAGCGGCGTCGCCTGCCTCGACGAGGGCGTACGCGATCGTGCCCAGGCCTACGAGGGGGCGAGCGAGCGCGATGTGGCCATGGAAGACCAGTATCCGCTGCTCGCGGACCTTCAGGTCGACATCATGGCGATCGCGCTGGCCTGCGACGCGACGCGCGTCGCTACCCTGCACTTCGGTCAGGGAGCGGGCGGCCCGACCTTCCGCTGGGACGGCATGTCGCACGAGTTCAATCACCACAAGCTCTCGCACGGCAAGGTGCGCGACGACTGCTTCGGCGACAGCACGGAGGACGGCTGCGAAGACGTCGCCGGTTACGAAGACATGCTCTTCGACATCGACCGCTGGCACGCCGGCAAGCTCGCCCGCCTGCTCGCGCGCCTCGACGGCTACGAGGAAGCGGACGGCAAGACCGCGCTCGACAACTCCGTCATTCTCTCCACGAACGAGCTCTCCGACGGTAAGGCTCACTCCTTCATGGATTTGCCGTACCTGCTCGCGGGCAGCTGCGGCGGCTACTTCAAGCAGAACGAGTACGTGCTGCTCGGCGAGGGCACGCCCTACGACGACACGCGCGCCCCGCACAACAAGCTCTTGAACACGCTCGTGAACGCCATGGGCATCGAATCCGAATGGTTCGGCCTGGCCGAGGGCGAAGGGGGCGAAACGATGCAGGGGGGCATCTATGAGGGCCTGGTGGTTTAGCGACCCGCGTGGGTGAGCGACGGCGCCGAATCGGCGCTCGATGTAGGGCGCTGTGCGCGAAGGTCGCCCTTGCGCGCCAGCGTAGATCCGAAAGAATGTGAAAGTATCGGAGGATGGCGGACTTCGAAGCCGTCGCAATCCCCGTAGCGGCGGGCGTGCCGCCGATGCTGGGCGACTATACCCTGCTCACGAAGCTGGCGAGCGGGGGAATGGCCACTGTCTATGTGGCGCGCAAGCACGGCATCGCCGGATTCGAGCGACTGCTCGCGATCAAATGCTGCCATCCGCATCTGCGCGAGGACGAGGAATTCTCCACGATGTTCCTCGACGAGGCCCGACTCGCCGCGAGCATCCGCCATCCGAACGTCGTGGCCACGCTCGACGTGAGCGACGGCGACCATCTCTACATGGTGATGGAGTACATCGAGGGCTACAGCCTCGCGACTCTGATCAAGCACGCGATCAAGAGCGGCGTGAAGATACCGCCGGCGATCGCGGTGCGGGTGATGATCGACGTGCTGCAGGGGTTACACGCCGCTCACGAGCTCCGCGACGCTAAGGGCGAGATGCTCGGTCTCGTGCACCGCGACGTTTCGCCCCAAAATATCCTGATCGGCATCGACGGCATCTCCCGCATCACCGACTTCGGCATCGCCTTCGCCGCGGCTCGCGCGAGCGTGACGCAAGAGGGCCGCATCAAGGGCAAGTTCTCGTACCTGTCGCCGGAGCAGGCGCGAAGTCAGCCGGCGACACGGCGCATGGACGTGTTCTCGGCGGGCATCGTGCTCTGGGAAGCGCTGACGACGCGCGGGCTGTTTCGTCGCAAGGAGGAATCCGCGACGATCACCGCCGTCCTGAGCGCTCCGATCCCGCCGCCTTCGAGCGTCGTCCCCGAGCTACCGAAAGAGCTCGACGAGGCGGTGCTCCGCGCGCTCCAGCGCGACCCTGGGGCGCGCTACCAGAGCGCGGCGGAGTTCGCCGAGGCGCTGGAGAAGCTCCCGATCGAGGGTGTCACGCCGCGCAGCGTGGGCGCCTACATGCACGAGGTGTTCGGCGCGAAGCTCGCCGAGCGCCGCGAGCTGATCCGGCTCGCTCCGGAGCAACAGCAAGCCGCCTACGACACGCACCCGCGCGCGAAGGCGCCCGGCAAGTCGAGCTCGTCGAGCGATCGCGTGTCCGGTTCGGTGCCCGTGGAATCGGACGAATGGTCCGAGCCGACGCTGTCCCTGGCGACCCGGGAGCCCGGCGACGACATCCAACATCGCCGCTTGCGGGGCGTGCTCGCGGCGACGATGCTGCTCCTGGTCGGAAGCGCGCTCGGGCTGCTGCTCGCGCGTTCCAGCCCCGCGGAGCCCGCGGCCGCGCCGGCGCCGTCCGCACAAGGACCACCGCTCGCGAAGTGAAGGGGCAAATCACGAGGAGGAGGACGACATGCTGATCGCCGCATTGTGCTCGTTGGGGGCCGCCGCCGTCGCAGGCCTGTTTCTCGCCACTCGGCACTTCTTGCGCAAGCGCCTGCCGGTGTGGGTCGCGCTGCTCCACGGCCTCGGGGGCGCGATCGGGTTCACCCTCGTTCTGCTCGTGGTCGTCAGGCAACCCGCGTTTCAGCTGGCGCGACAGGCGCTCTACCTGTTCATCGTCACGATTGCGCTCGGCAGCTTCAATCTGCTGTTTCACGTGCGCGGTGTTCGCCACCGGACTTCGCTGATCGTGATGCACGCGCTCTGCGCGGTTTCGGGGGTGGTGACGCTGCTCTTCGCCATCGCCTCGCCCGCAGCGAGCCCCAGTCCGGTGGAGCCCGCGGCGCCCGTCGTCGCTTCGAGCGCGCCGCGGATCGCCTCCGCCCCCGCCGAGCCGCCGGTGGTGTTGTCGCCGCCTGCCGCGAGCGTCGCGGCCGGTTCGACGCCCGCCGTCGCCAACTCGGAACCGGCGACGGCGGGCGACCCCTTCGAGCTCGTCGCCGACGGCGCTCGGGAGGATCTGGCGGTGTCAATCGGCTTCGCGAGCAACGGCACGGCGCCGCTGCCGAGCGCGATTCCGCGGCT
>DASXWF010000676.1:0-4998 GCA_036503835.1 Polyangiaceae bacterium
AACTCGGAGCGCGTCTCGACGTGATCGATGGTGTAGTGAATGCCCCGGCTCTCGCGCCGGCTCGCGGCGGAGGCGATCACGAGCTCGGCCACGGTGGCGATGTTGCGGAGCTCGAGCAGATCGCGCGTGACGAGGTGCTTCCAGTAGTACTCCTGGATCTCCTGCCCGAGCAGCGCGACGCGGCGCGAAGCCCGCCGCAGGCGCGCGTCGCTCCTGACGATGCCCACGTAGTTCCACATCAGGCGCCGGAGCTCGTCCCAGTTGTGGCTCACGACCACTTCCTCGTCGCTCGGCACCGCCGACCCGACCTGCCACTCCGGAACGTTCGGCACCGGCTCCGCGCGCAGCTCGCCGATCAGCCCGCTGAGCTTCTCCGCCGCGCGGCGCGCGAACACGAGCCCTTCGAGCAGCGAATTCGAGGCGAGCCGGTTCGCCCCGTGGAGCCCCGTGCACGCCGTTTCCCCGAGCACCCAGAGCCCGGGCAGCGTGCTCCGGCCGTGCAGATCGCTCGTGACGCCGCCGCACATGTAGTGCGCCGCCGGAACCACCGGGATCGGCTGGGTCGCGATGTCGAGGCCGAAATGCGCGCAGGCGGCGTAGATGTTCGGGAAGCGGCTCTTCACGAACTCCGACGGCTGGTGCGTGATGTCGAGCAACACGAACTCCGAGCCGGTGCGCTTCATCTCGAAGTCGATGGCGCGCGCCACGACGTCGCGCGGCGCCAGGTCCCCCTGCGCGTGGTGCCGCGCCATGAACGCCTCCCCCGTTGGCAGGCGCAGCGTCGCGCCCTCACCGCGCAGCGCCTCGCTCACGAGAAAGCTCTTCGCCTTCGGCTCGAACAGCACCGTCGGGTGGAACTGGAAAAACTCCATGTTCGCCACCTCCGCACCCGCTCGGTACGCCATCGCGACGCCGTCCCCCGTCGCGACGTCGGGGTTCGAGGTGTAGAGGTAGACCTTGCCGGCCCCGCCCGTGGAAAGCACGGTCGCCCGCGCCAGAATCGTTTCCACCGTGCCGCGCTGCTCGTCGAGCACATACGCGCCGACGCATTGATCCGGCCCGCCGAACTTGCTGAGCGTGATCAGATCGACGCCCATGTGCCACTCGAGCAGGCGGACGTTCGGATGGGCCCGTACCGCGGCGAGCAGGGCGCGCTGGATCTCCCGGCCCGTGATGTCGCCCGCGTGCACCACCCGGCGCTCGCTGTGCCCGCCTTCGCGTCCGAGATCGAGCTCTCCGCCGGTCGCCCGGGAGAACGTCGCGCCGAGCTCGGCGAGCCAGCGCACCGCGGCGGGCGCTTCGCGCACGCAGAGATCGACCACGATGTCATGACAGAGCCCGGCGCCCGCGACCCGCGTGTCCTCGGCGTGCTTGTCGAACGAATCCTCCGGCGAGAAGACGGCGGCGACGCCGCCCTGCGCGAAGTTCGTCGCGCCCTCGTCCGAGGCGCGCTTGGTCACGACCGTCACCTGCCCGTGCTGGGCCGCTCGCAGCGCGAACGAGAGTCCGGCGATGCCGCTGCCGATGACGAGAAAATCCGTGGAGAGAGACACGAGCGGGGCGTTCTAGCATCGCGCCGGGCCTTCGAAGGGCCTCGCGCGCGGCGCCCACCGATTCGGCCAATTGGCCGGGATCGGCGACGGGTTGCCGATCCCTCCGGCGCCTGGTGAGATGCGTCCGCATGAAGATCCTCGTGCCGCTCAAGCGCGTCGCCGATCCGGACAACGCGAACAAGATCAAGATCGCCGCGGGCGGAAACGCGGTCGACACGACCGGCCTCGAATGGAAAACGAATCCCTTCGACGAGTACGCGCTCGAAGCCGCGTTGCGGCTGACCGAAAACGGGAAGACGCCCAAGCAGCGCCTCGGCGAGGTCGTGGTCGTCACGCTGGGTCCGAAGGAAGCGGACCAGACCCTGCGCGCCGCGCTCGCGACCGGAGCCGATCGAGCGATCCGCATCGAGACCACCGACGACGCGCTCGACGGACGCCTGGTGGCGCTCGCGTTGAAGAGCATCGTGCTCGCGGAGAAGCCCGACGTGGTGCTGCTCGGCAAGCAAGCCGTCGACGGTGACAGCAACCAAGTCGGCCAACGTCTGGCCGAGCACCTCGATTGGCCCATGGCGACGTTCGCGGCCACGATCCGCGAGGAAGCCGGGGCTTTGCTCGTGGGGCGAGAGGTGGACGGCGGCGTCCTCACCTTACGCGTGAAGCTCCCGGCGCTCGTCACGGTCGACCTGCGCATCGTCGCGGCGTCGAGCGTCTACTCCGCGCACACCGACCAGACGCACAAGTACGCCGAGGGCGTGCGTTTCGCCCCGCTGCCCGCCATCATGGCCGCGAAGAAGAAGCCGCTCGACGTGAAGGCGCTCGCCGACGTCGCGCCCGGTGCCGCGCTCAGCACCAAGACTCTGAAGTTCGAGCGTCCCCAAGCCCGCTCCGCCGGCGTCAAAGTCAAAGACGTGGCCGAGCTCGTCGAAAAACTCAGCAACGTCGCGAAGGTGCTCTGAGCCATGCCGAACGCACTCGTCGTCGCCGAAATTTCCGAAACGGGAGAGGTCAAGAAGGCGACCCTCTCCGCCATCGCTTTCGCCAAGACGGCCGCGCCGGCCGTGGGCGGCTCCTTCTCGATCCTCGTCCTCGGATCGGCGGCCAAGAAGGCCGCCGCCGAGCTCACCGGCTACGGCGCCGCCAAGGTCCTGGTTTGCGAGGACCCGAGCCTGGCCCACTACACGGCCGAGCACTACGCGCCGACCGTGGCCGCGGCGGGCCAGGGCTTCTCCCTCATCGTCGCCACCGCCACGAGCCAGGGCAAGGACCTCCTGCCGCGCGTCGCGGCGCGGCTCGACGCGGGCTTCGCCGGCGACTGCTCCGGGATCGCGGTAGAAGGCGGGCGCCTGCTCTATCGCCGCCCCATGTACGCGGGCAACGCCTTCGGCACCGTCGAGCTCACCACGCCGATTCAGGTCGCGACCGCCCGCCAGAGCGAGTTCGAACCCGCCGCGCCGAGCGGCGGCAGCTCGCCCGTCGAGCCCGTCACGAAGACCGCGCCGGGCGCTGCGGCCGCACGCGTCGAATACGTCTCGCTCGAAGCGGTGAAGAGCGAACGTCCCGAGCTCACCGAGGCAAAGGTGGTGGTGTCCGGCGGCCGGGCCCTGAAGGAGAAATTCTTCGAGGTGCTCGACCCGCTCGCCAAGAGCCTCGGGGCCGCCATCGGCGCGAGCCGCGCGGCGGTGGATGCCGGCTACGCGCCCGGCGACTATCAGGTCGGCCAGACCGGCAAGATCGTCGCTCCCCAGCTCTACCTCGCGATCGGCATCTCGGGCGCGATCCAGCACATCGCCGGCATGAAGAGCTCGAAGGTCATCGTGGCCATCAACAAGGACGCGGAAGCCCCCATCTTCCAGATCGCCGACTACGGCCTCGTCGCCGACCTGTTCCAGGCCGTCCCGGCCCTGATCGGCGAGCTCTCGAAGCGCGGCCATTGAGCGTGGCGACGGATCGGGCTGGAAGCGCTTGACAGTTCAGGCCTTGCCCATCATCCTCCCGGCGCCCTAAACCAGGGCCGCCTGTTCGGGGCGTAGCGCAGTTTGGTAGCGCGCACGGTTCGGGTCCGTGAGGTCGGCAGTTCGAATCTGCCCGCCCCGACAAACAAGAAAAACTCGACGACGCGCGCTTCGCAGCGAGAAGCGCGCGCGGCGTTTCGTAGCGAGTTCGCCGTCCGAGGGCCGTGGACTCTTCCCGGTTGCGCGAGCAGCCAGGACCTTCTGGTTGCGCGAGCGGCCAGGACCTGGCGTCCCCGCGCCGTGCGAGGCGATCGCCACCCGTTCGCGTGCTCCTCCGTTCCCGAAATCCGGAACCGTTCCTGCGCTCGCCGGTGTGTGGTGCAGGGGGGACAGAGACGTCACCTGGCGAACATTGCCTCGTGTCTTTCGCGTAGCAGCGGATCGCCGGCAGTTCTGCGGTGGATGTTTTTTTCGTGCTGGTTGCTCGGCAAATCGTGCCGTCTCCGCAAGGGGAGATCGAAACCCGCTGAATTTTCGGGCTTTCGGCGCGTTCAAAATCTAGTGACGTGGTAACTGAAGTTCGTTATAGTGTCACTGCAACCAGCCACCTGCACCGTTCGAGGAGACCGCCCTTGCCCATCGAAGTCCCGTTCGTGCGAATTCTGATCGTCGACGATGACAAGGCGATCTGTGACTACATGCAGACCCTCCTGGAAAAGGATGGGTTCATCGTCAAGACGCTGAGCGATCCGACCTTGGTCGAAGACGAGGTTCGACAAGGCGACTATCACGTCATGATCCTGGACGTGATGATGCCGAAAATGGACGGCATCGAGGTGTTGAAGCGCGTGCGCACGATCGACACCGACGTCGCCGTGATCATGTTCACCGCGCATCCGAACCTCGACACCGCGGTCGCATCGATGAAACTCGACGCGGTCGACTACATCAAGAAACCGTTCAACGTCGACGAGTTCCGCGAAGTCCTGAACCGGGTGATGAAGAAGAAGGGGCTCGCCCGCACCCCGGAAGAGCAGCTTCACAAGATCATCGGCGACACCATCCGCGCCATGCGCAAGGAGCGCGAGCTCACGCTGAAGCAGATGAGCCGCCGCACCGGCCTCAGCATTTCGCTGCTCTCGCAAATCGAGCGCGCCGAATCGAGCCCCTCGATCTCGAGCCTCTACAAGATCGCAGTCGCCCTCGACTCGAAGATCCACGACCTCTTCGGCAACAACTGAGCGCAGCTAGTCGCGAGCTGGCGAGGCCTTGGCGGCTGTGAGGATTTTTTAGCCGCCAAGGCCGCCCCAAGAGCGCCAGCGGATTATTTGGGTTGGGAGCGCCAGGGGACGCCGAGTGGATCCCAACGTGCACGAGGTTCGTTCCGATCCGCACTTCTGAACCCCAATCCTTGGCGGCCTTGGCGCTCTTGGCGGCCTTGGCGACCTTGGCGGCCTTGGCGGCCTTGGCGGCTAAACAACCCCCAAGCTCGC
>DASXWF010000677.1:0-16738 GCA_036503835.1 Polyangiaceae bacterium
GAAACGAGCGGTACTCTCGAGCCTTTTCCAGTTCAGCTGGAGGAACGGAACCTTCTACGTGCACTCGGCGCCGAAGGAAGTCATCTTCAAGCTCGATCGGACCGCCCGGGCGGACGCCGAGAAGCTCCTCCACATGGCCGAAACGCATGGCCTGCTCGATGCGAAGGCTCCGCCTGAGGTGGGCGCGGCCTCCTCCCACTCGAACGTCGCCAGGCTGTAAGTAGTCCGGGGTCGGCGGCGGCTCTCGAGGTGGCTCCCGAGCCCTCTCCTGCCGATGGCGCGCGAAAACGCCCGCGCTCCTTGACTGATCGCTCTCGTCACGGTAAGAGCCGGGCCCTTTTCTTGGCCTTTTGGCCGACGGGCCCGACTTCGGGAGATTCGAGAGCACCATGAACCAGCACCCCGGCCTGATTGGTCGCAAGCTCGGAATGACTCAGGTTTTCGGCGAGGACGGAACCGTCACCGCCTGCACTGTCGTCGAGGCGAATACCGTCGTCATCGGCAAGCGCACGCAGGAGAAGGACGGCTACAGCGCCCTGCTTCTGGGCATCGGCGAATTGCCGGAAAAGCGCGCCAACAAGCCGCTCGCCGGCAGCTTCAAGAAGCTCGGCGTGACCCCCAAGGCGCTCGTCCGGGAGCTCCGCTGCACGGCCGAGTTCGCCGCCGGCGTCGAGGTCGGTCAGCCCCTCAAGGTCGAGAGCGTGCTCGAGGAAGGGCAGTTCGTGGACGTGCAGGGCATCACCCGCGGCCGCGGCTTCCAGGGCGTGGTCCGGCGCCACAACTTCAAGGGCAACCGCATGACCCACGGTACCCACGAGTACCGCCGTCACGGCGGCTCGATCGGCACGCGCATGACCCCCGGCCGCGTGAAGCTCGGCATGAAGATGCCGGGCCACTACGGCGCGGAGACCGTCAGCGTCCTCAGCCAGCGCGTCGTGAAGGTCATCCCCGACCAGAACATCGTCTTGATCGACGGCGGCATCCCGGGCCACCGCGGCGGCATCGTCGTCGTGCGCGGCGCCGTGAAGCGCCGCGGCGGCAAGACCAAGGCGGCCTGAGTCAGGCCCGGCGGGAGGCTCTTCCTCCGAAACCGGGCTGGATGGCGGCCGTGCGTCGCGGCCCGTCCTAGCTGCTAGAATCCGCCCTGATGGGCGACGCCGCCAAGCGCCGAGCGACCTACGAGGACGTCCTCGCCGTCCCGTCTCATCGCGTCGCCGAGGTACTCCACGGCGTTCTTTACACGCAAGCTCGTCCGCGTACCCGGCACGCGCGCTCCGCCTCCCGCCTCGGGGGCGTTCTCGACGGCCCGTTCGACCGGGGAACCGGCGGTCCCGGGGGCTGGATCATCCTGGACGAGCCCGAGCTCCACCTCGGGGCCGAGCCGGACATCGTCGTCCCCGACCTTGCCAGGGTGGCGCCGCGCCCGGATGCCCGAGCTGCCCGATGCTGCTTTTCTCAGTCTCGCTCCCGACTGGGTGAGCGAGGTGCTTTCACCCGGTACGGAGGGTATCGATAGGGCCGAGAAGGTTCCGATCTACGCCCGCGAAGGTGTCGGCCACGTCTGGTTGAGCGATCCTGCCCTGAGGACGCTCGAGCTGCTGAAGCTCGACGGAACGAGCTATCGAATCCTCACGACCGTGCGCGGAAGCGCCCGAGTGCGAGCGGAGCCCTTCGAGGCGATCGAGCTCGAGCTCGAGTTGCTGTGGGCCACCTGACCGCGCGGGTGAGCGGGCGTCAATCGGAGCGGTAACGCTCGGACGAGAAACGTCTCAGCGCCGCCGCTTCAGCGAGCCCTTGTCGTCGAACTCGTCGGCGACGTCGGGATCGACGGACGCAGGCTTTTCGGTGCGGGGCGGACGCTTCTCGTCCTCGTCGTCCGCATCGTCGTCGTCGTCGTCGTCGTCCTCGTCCTCGTCCTCGTCTTCATCCTCGTCGTCCGCATCGTCGTCTTCGTCGTCGTGACGATCCGCTGATGGGCGCTCGTCGTCGTCCTCATCCTCGTCGTCGCCCTCGCGTTCGCTGGACGCGTCGTCGTCTTCGTCGTCCTCGCCTGCGCCGGCACCGGCAGCCGCGCCGGCGGCTGCCGTCTTAGCCTTCTTCTTTCCCGCTCCGACCTTCGCAGCCGGAGCTTCGTCTTCGTCCTCGTCCTCGTCCTCGTCGCTAGCGCGCTTTCGCCGGTGCGCCACGCGCTCTTCGTCCTCGTCCTCGTCCTCGTCGAGGTTGGCACCGGGCCAACCCACGGGGAGCCTGCGCTTGAAGGACCAGTAGAGGCCGTACAGGCCGAGCGCGACGCCCGGCAAGCTGAGGATCTGGCCCATGGTGAGCGCGGACCCCGGCGAGATCGGGCCTTCGAACTCCTTGTAGAATTCGATGAAGAAGCGCCCGCTGAAGTAGAGCGCGAAGAAGGAGGAGATCATCGCGCCGAGCGGGCGCTTTTCCTTGCCGAGGCGCTTGTCGATGACGAACAAGAGCCCGAGTACGGCGAACCCGAGCGCGATCTCGTAGATTTGGGTCGGGTAGCGGTAGGGCACCGGGGGCTCGCGATCGAAGCGCGGAAAGGCGATGCCCCACGATTGATCGGGCACTTTGCGGCCGACGATCTCCGAGTTCATCAGGTTGCCGATGCGCACGAGCGTCGCGCCGAGCGCCGCCGAGAAAGCGAAGCGATCCGAGCCCTCCAGGAAAGGAATGCCGCGCCGCTTCGTGAAGACCCACATGGCGGTGATGAGGCCGAGCACGGCGCCGTGGCTCGCGAGACCGCCGGTCCAGATCTTGAAGACCCAGGCAGGGTCGTTGAGCGCCTTTTCGAGGTCGTAGAAGAGGACGTGCCCGAGGCGTGCGCCGACCAGAACGCCGAGCACCCCGTAGACGATGAAGTCGCCCGCGTCTTGATCGCTGCCGCCCCCGCGCACGATCTGCCATTTGAGGAGCGCGTAGCCGCCGAGGAACACGCCGACGAAGAGCAGGCTGTAGTAGCGAAGCTCGAGCCCCTCGCCCATGTACTTCCAGGCGATGAAGCCGAGCACACCGAAGAGGGCCGCGGTCGTGTAATGATCGCTGCCCTTCTTGCGCATGCCCTGGACGAGGCTGTAGGCCGCGATGAGCCCCGCGATCCCGATCACCAGGTCACGCGGGACCTGCAAAAAGATTGGATCGACCTTCCACTCGAACTTCGGCAGGCTGGTCATGCGGGCCCCGGACTACATCAAGACCCGTGGGTTGGCGAGTCCGCTCCGGGAAACGCCGCTTCCCCCGAGGTCATTCCCGAGGTTTTCCGCCGCCCCGCTAGGGCGACAAACGGTTTGATCCTGGTCGAACTGCCGAGAAAGAGTGACGAGCGGGGGTGGCCGCGGAGGGGGGGCGGCGCGTGCCGCCCCCATGAACAAGGAGCGCCGAGCAGTCCAAACTGATCGGCGTTCTAGGGGACTTCGATGCCGATTTCGCCGAGCTCGCGCTTTGCGAGCTCCGCCCAGCCGCGGTTCGCGCGCGGGCTCGCCGGGCTCGGGTGCAGGATCGAGCCGACGTTGACCGGGAGGTCCGAAAGCGCGCGCCGCGCCCGATCCTCGGCGAAAGCGCCCACGCCGACGACGTGCTCCGGCTCGAGGGCCTCGACGATCCGCCGGAGGGCGCGATCACAAGCGCCGAAGAGCGCCTGTTGCTCCGCCTTGGGCAGCTTGTCCGGCGTGCGGTTTTTTCCCGAGTCCTCGAGAAAAGCGAGCGGACAGTAGTTGACGACGAAAAAGCGCTCGAAGAAGCGCTCCGGCGTGCCGAAGCGGTCGCGCGCGAAGCCCCAGAGTCGCTGGCCGCTCACCTCGCCGCGCGGGCACGCGAAGCCGAGCACGGGGCGTGCGGGGTGCTCGCGCTCGGGCTTGCCGACGCGCCCCTGGACGCCCAGCCAGTCGCGCACCAGCTCCACGTCGCCGAACGGAACGCCCGTCTGCGCCATCCCGAACGGTCCCGGATTCATCCCGAGCAGGATCACCTGCTTCGGCCCGCGCCCCCAGCGTTCGAGGTAGGCCTCGTGCGGGGCCCGGGCGTATTCGAGGGGGTTATAGACGTGCGTGGTCGGAAGCGCGAAGTCGAGCCCGGCGATGTCCCGGCAGAGATCGCGGCTGATGCGGGAAAGCGGCGGGTGGGACAGGAAGCCTCGTGCTCTCCGTAGCACGCGGATCGGCCGGTAGGGCCTGAACTGGCTCGAAACCCGCGGTCCGTCGCGGGGGTGGTCGCTCGAATCGCTTGACGGGGAGGCCGAGAGGTTTACGAAATGCCTGTCGCATGCCGAGACCGCCGAACCTCCTGAACGACGACGGCAGCGCCTCGATGGCGACGGCGCTGATGATGTCTCACCACGCGTTCCGCCGCGATCTCGCGCGCTTCGTGCGCGCGCTGGTCGGGGTCGCGCAACGCGAGCCCGCGCACCTGGAAGCGCTGCGCGAGCAGTGGAAGTTTTTTCGGAATGCCCTGCACGGTCACCACGAATCGGAGGACACCCGAGTCTTTCCGAGTCTGGCGGAAGAGCAACCGTCGATCGCGCCGCTGATCAAGAAGCTCACGGAGGATCACCACCTCATCGATCCACTGCTCGAGCGCGGCGATCGCGCCTTCGCGGATCTGCCGAAGACCGACGCGGCGGCGGCGGTGCTCGCGGAGCTCAAGGCCCTGCTCGACGAGCACCTCGCGGAGGAGGAGGCCGAGATCGTACCGTTCCTCCGCGGTGCCAAGGCGTTTCCGCCGCCGGCGAACGACGTCGAAGCGGAGCTGTACGCGCAAGGCTTCGCCTGGGCCTCGAACGGGATCGCGACCGAGGTGCTCGAGAAGCTGGACGAGATGCTGCCCGAGGTGCTCCGGCAGAAGCTCCCGGCCGCGCGGGAGCGCTTCAACGCGACGTGCGAAAGCGTCTGGGGGGCGGCCGGTCCGGCGAGCTCGCGCACACCGGTCCCCGATTTCATGGCATGACCTCACCGCAGGGGATCGTCCCGCTTGACGCGGTGCTCGGCCGGCGCGCGGACACCATCGTGGTCGGTGCCGGCCACAACGGGCTCGTGGCGGCGCTCGTGCTCGCCCAGGCTGGGAAGAAGGTACTGGTCGTGGAGGCGAGTCCGGTGCTCGGCGGCGCGGCTCGCACGGAGCACCCTTTTGCGAAGGCGCCCGGGCTCGCTCACTCGACGGGCGCGTACCTGCTCGGCCTGATGCCGCCCGAGCTCGAAGCCTTGCTCGGGATCCGCATCCCGACGCTGCGCCGCGACCCGCATTACTTCTTGCCGACGACCGGGGATCGCCACCTCTTGTTCGGCTCCGACGCGGCGGCGCTCGAGCGCCAATTCAAGGCGTTCTTCTCGGAGGCCGACTATCGCGCGCACCTCGCGCTACAGGCCGAGCTCGCGCTCCTGCGCGAAGACGTCGCGCCCACCTGGATGCAGGCTCCGCGCTCCATCGAGGAGACCGCCGAGCGCTCGATCCGGCCGGAGTTGCGTTCGGCGTTCGTGCGGCTCTGCCGGGGCTCGGTCGGTGAATACCTCGATCGCTTCGGCTTCAGGAGCGACCTCGTGAAGGCGATGTACGCCGTCACCGACGGCTTCTCGGGTCTCTCGGCGGGTTGGGACACGCCGGGCAGCGGCATGAACTTTCTGGTGCACAACCTGTGTCGCCGTCCCGGCAGCGACGGCACGTGGATGATCGTCGAAGGCGGCATGGGTACGGTCGCCGCGACGCTCGCCACGGCGCTCGCGCGCCACGGCGGCCGAATCGTATTGGGCGAGCCGGTCGAGGCGATCTCCATTCTCGGCGGGGTCGCGCGCGGCGTACGCCTCGCGAGCGGCCACGAGCTCGAAGCCGAGAGCGTCGTCGTCAACGCCGATCCCTTCCGCATGCAGAGCCTGATCGGTCCCGAAAATCTCCCGCTCGAATACAACCTGCGGCTCGCGCGGCTGGCCAAACCGGGCATGACCTTGAAGCTCAACCTGGCGCTCGCCCGCATGCCGCGCTTCACGTGCCTGCCGTCGCCGCCGCCCGCCTTCGGCCCCACCATTCACCTCTTGCCGGACGAAGCGCACGTGATGGCGGGCCTGCGCGAAGGCTTCGAGGCGGCGCGCGCCGGACGCCTCCCGGAGTTTCCCACCATCGAGTGGTACATCCACTCGGCCGTCGATCCGTCGCTCACCGACGAGCACGGCCGCTTGAGCTCGGCGCTCTTCGTGCAATGGGTGCCCTACGACATCGAGGGTTCCAGCTGGGAAGCCGAGGCCGACGGCTACGCGCGCCGCCTGCTCGGAATCTGCGATCGCTTCGCGCCCGGCACGAGCGAGCTCGTCGTCGACTTCCAGGTGCTGCATCCGCGAGCCATCGAGGAGCACTTCGGCATCACGGGCGGCCACATCCACCACGTGGACAACACCTTCGGTTTCGCCGATCGCTTGCCGCACGCGACGCCCATCGAGCGTCTCTTTTCCGCGAGCGCCGGCACGCACCCCGCCGGCAGCGTGGTAGGCTGTGCCGGTTACCTCGCCGCGCAGCGCTGCCTCGACGACCTCGGCCGCACGCTGCACTGAGGGCCGCCGCGGACCGGCGTCAGGCTCCGCCCTGTCCGCCGAGCTCGCCGCTGCCCGCTTCGCCGCCCATTCCGGCTCCGCTCGCACCGCCGCTTGCCGGTACGCCGCCTTCGCCGCCGCTCGCCTCGCCGGCCTCGCCTCCGGCGCCTCCGGTGCCCGAAGAGCCTGCGGGAGCGCCCGCGTCGCCGGCCGGGCTTCCCGCGTCGCCGCCCGAGGCGTTCGACCCGCCCGTGCCCGGCGCGCCGCCCACCGGATCCAGGGCGTCGATGCATTCCCAGGAGCGACCCTGATTGCCGTCGCCGAACCCGCCGCACAGGCAGTACTCGCCGTTCGGGCCGAGGCAGAACAAGCCCTCCTCGCGACAGCTCGCGCCGTCGGAGGGACTCTCCATCAGGCAGGGATCGGGGCCCCTGCCGGCGTTGCCCGTCCCACCGCGCCCGCCGCCCGCGGAACCCTTGCCGCCTTTCCCGCTTGCCGCGGTTCCGGCATCGCCGCCTTCTCCCGCGTCGTCGTCCCCGTTGTCCTTGTCGGACTCGCCGCACGCCGAAACGACGCTGGCGCCCCCGAAGGCGAAGAGGAACAGGCTGAGCCAGGCTGGAGTTCGCTTCATGTTCGTTACCTTAGTCCGATCTTGGGCTTGCAGCCGAGACGCACGTCGACGCGTCCCGCCTGGAACCGTGCGCAGGTGCAGGGGCAGACCTTGATACGCTTCGGATTCGTGAGGTCGTCGTAGTACCAGCCACCGTTCGGGTTGCGCGCGCAGGCTTCGAGATCCTGGATGCGCGGGACCTCCTCGGTCCGTTCTTCGGCGGTCGTGTACGTGACCTGAACTTCCTCGAGGTCGATGACCTGCGTGCCGCTCGGCGGCGGCGGAATGTTGTACTCGCAGGCCAGCCGGGAGTTCGAGACGTTGCGCAGCGCGGTGACGAACGAGTCCGCGACGTTTTCACTGTCGACCAGGAAGGCCTCGTTCGTGCCGCCCGCGATCGCGATGTTGTTCAGGTTGAACTCCGCGTCGACGCCGACGACGTAGGTGCGCACGGAGGCTTCCGCGAGGTACGCGCTCTCCGCGATATCGGCCACCGACGAGACCGCCGTCGGCTCGCACTGCGTCGGATAGCCGTCGGTCACGAGCACCACGAACGTCGCGCGCTCGGGGTTGTCCTCGGCCGAGCCCGCCGCGTACTCGAGCGCCCCCGTGAGCGCCGGCGCGGTCGGCGTGAGCCCGGCCGGGAACATGTCCGCCATGGCGTCCACGAGATCGCCCCCCACGTCCGCGATCGGCGCGATCTCGACGGTCGGCTCGGCGTAGCGGTCCGCGTCGCAGTCGAGCGCGTCGTCGTTGCCGCCCGACTGCCCGAAGAAGCCGATGCCCGCGCGGATGTCGTCGCCTTCGGCCGCGTCGACGAAGGCCTGCATCGCCTCGCGCAGCGCGTCCCAGCGCATCTGCCCGGTCCCCTCGACCTCGTTCGCCATCGAATCCGAGCGATCCATCATGATGAAGAGATCGACCGGCACCGGCTCGGCTTCCGCGCCGATCCCGATGCAGGCCTCGTCGCCTGCGCCGCCGCCTTCGCCCGTGCCGTACGGCAGGCCCTCGCAAGCGACGCCCGAGCCGCTGCCGGCGCTGCTCGACGTTCCGGCCGTTGGCAGGCCGTTCGTGCCGCCGCTCGCGGAGCTACCCCCCGAGCTCGACGCGGCCGCGCCGCCGCTCGCGCTCCCGCCGGCGCTCGTATTGCCGGAGCCGCCCGAGCCGGTTCGGCCGCCCCGAGCGCCGTTGCTGCGGCCGCCCGTAGCGCCCGAATCGAGGCCGGTTTCGTCGTCCGAGCCCCCGCTACAGCCGAAGCCGAGCGCGAGCGGCAGCGCGAAAAGAGCGAGCGGTGCGATGCGGAAGGGTACGCCTTGCATGGTTGACCTCGGTGTCAGCGGACGGTGGGGCAGCCGTAGACGACGTCGATGCGCGAGGCGCCGTTCTCTTGCAGCTCTTCGCATGCCGGGCCTTTCAGGATCACGTAGCTCGGGTCCGGCGTCGTGTCGTAGTCCCAGCCGGAGCCGTCGTCGCCCTCCTTGGGGACGACTTGGCAGTCGACGGCCACGTTCACGGCGTCCAGCACCTGCGGCTTCGTCTCGAGCGCGATCTCGCAAGAGGTCACGAGATCGGTCGTGATGTCGGTGAACACGTCCACGAGCCCGCCCACGCCGGCGCTCGCCGATACGGCGAAGTAGTCGCGCTCGCCGCCGGTGTCCGGAACGCCGCCCGCCAGCGCGAACGCGTCGAGGTAGTCGGCGTAGTCGTCCGTGCCCGGAATTCCCACGACGAACGTCGAAATCCCGGCGGCGGCGAGCGCCTCGATCCGATCCGTGACCTCGGCGTCGTCCACGCAGTATTCACCCGCGCCGTCGCAGCAGTTTTCGTCGTCGCCGCACGTCCCGTCGAGGTTCGGCGTGCATTCGTCGATGTCGCAGGAGAGATCGGGGTTGCAGTTCGGACCGCCGTCCGTCGCGAGCAACACGTACTTCGCGCCTTCGAGCGCGCTGCCGGCGCCGCTCGTGAAGTAGTCGTACGCGCCGGCCAGCGCCTTCGCCGTCGGCGTCCCGCCGCCGGGCTCCGTCTCGTCGAGCTTCGACAGGATGAGCGGCCCGCTCTCCGCCGGAGGCGCCACGTTCACGACCACGGCGCCGTCGCCGCTCGGCACCGTACAGCAGTCCTGACCGCAGTCGTCGTACGGGATGGGCACGAGCGGCGAGTACGGGTAGAGCGCGAGCCCGACGTGCACGCGCTCGTTGACGGTCTCGAGCACGGCTTCGAGCGCGTCCTTCATCGCCGACCACTTGTCGGTGTCGAAGCCTTCGGGCTCGTCGACCATGCTGCCGGACTTGTCGATCACGATCAGCAGGTTGATGATCTTGAGCTCGGCCTCGACGCTTGCTCCGCCGCATTGCTCGAGGCCTTCTAGCTCCACGCAGCCCTGCTCCGGCGGCATTTCCGGCGCGCCCGCTCCGCCGCCCGAGCCGCTCGCGGAGCTTCCGGAGCTTCCCGCGGTGGGGATGGTGCCGCTGCCGGCGCGTCCCGCCGAGCCGGCGCTGGCGCTGCTGCCGCCGCCGCCGAGCGCGCCGTCGTCGTCGTTCTCCTTCTGACAGGCGCCGACTGCGAGCAGCGCTCCGCCCGCGAGCAGACAACCGAGCGCGGTGTGGCGCCGGCGCGCGTGGCGCGCGCGCCGGTGCGTGAAGGTGCCGGAAGGATCGCGTCGCGCGAAGGCTCGGGATTTCACCAAAGGAATTGTAACCGAATCCGTCCGGTTCCCATCATCCGCCGAACTCGGCGGGCGTTCGAGCCGCGAAGATTCTGTCGGGAGACGATTTCGTCGACAGGCGAGCCCGGCGCAGCAACTCCGTCGATCGCTCGGCTTTGTAGGCCAGTCACGTACCCTGGCGCACCTCGCCGCACCGCGAAGGTCTGGCAATGGCCATGTCGGGAGGGTAGGCTACGTCATCAGCACGCCGTGGCAGCTCGGCCCGGCGCCAGCGCCGACTCGATCGGAGACGACCAATGCTCAAGTACCGTGCGCTTCTAGCTTTCTCCGTCTTCGCGCTCGCCTGCGGCTCGAAGAGCGAGGACGACGACGGCGGTGGCTCGAACGCGAGCGGCGCCAGCGGCGGCACGGCCGGAACCGGGATCATCCCGATCGGCGGGTCGAGCGGCAGCACGGGCAGCGGCGGAAGCGGCGGAAGCGGAACCTCGGGCACCTCCGGAGAGCTCCCGCCCGAAACGGCCGATTCGCTGCGTGACAAGGCGTGCGCGGGCTGGAATAGGGAGCCCGAACTCCTGCCGACCGTGCTCGAGCTCGTCGTGGACACGAGCCTGTCGATGCGTGAGAACGCGCGCGGTTCGAACCAAAACAAGTGGGAAGTCACGCGCGACGCGCTCCGCAACGCGCTCGACGCGCTGCCGGCGACGACGTCGGTGGGCGTTCTCTACTACCCCGGCATGGATACGGAAGCGGGAAACCCCGAGGACGAGCCGCGCGACATCCGCGAATGCGTGAACGTGGACGAGATCATCCCGATCGGGTTGCTCGACGACGCCGGCTCCGGTCAGCGCGGACTCATCGAGGGCTCGCTCGACGACGCGGGGCCCGCCGGCTCGACGCCGACGCACGACGCGTTCCGCTACGCCTACGAGAACGGGATGGCGCCCTTCCGTGGCGGCGGCAATCGCTTCATGCTGCTGATCACGGACGGTCAGCCCACCTTCGGGCTCGAGTGCACGGGCTCGGGACTGCCGAACGACCCTGCGCCGACGCAGCCGATCATCGAGGAGGTGTTCCGCGTTCGGAACGAGGGCGTGCGAAGCTTCCTGATCGGCTCCCCCGGCAGCGAGTCCGGCCGCGAATGGATGTCGGAAGCCGCGATCCTCGGGGGCACCGCGCGCTCCGGCTGCTCCGTGAACGGGCCGGATTACTGCCACATCGATCTCACGCAGGAGTCGGACTTCTCCGCGGCGCTGAACGCAGCGCTCGCGCGCATCCTCGGGCAGATCGTGTCGTGCAGCTTCGAGCTACCGTCGCCGCCCTCGGGCCAGGAGCTGAACCTGTCGCAGATCAACGTGATCTACTCGCCGGGCGGCGGTGCCGCGGAGGAGCTCGTCGGGCGCGACGATTCGCCGACGTGTTCGGACGGATGGCAGCTCGACTCGAGCGATCGCGTGGTGCTCTGCCCGGCCACCTGCGAGAAGGTGCAGTCGAACCCTCAGGGTCGGATCGAGCTGCTCTTCGGCTGCGATTCGACCGTCATCGACGACGTGAAGTGAGCGGGCTCGGTCAGCGCGGCGCTCGCGTGCGCGACGATGTCGTCGAGCGCGCGGAGCCGGGCCTCGGCGCGCGTGCGTTCGTCGAGCACGCCGTGGCGTGCGAGGAGTTCGGCGCGCGGATCGGTGCCGGCGGGTAGCGCCGCGAGCGCGGCCTCGGCGGCGAGCCGGCTTTCGCTCACGCGGCGCGCGAACAGCGATTTCACGCGCGCGTCCTGGCGGGCGGCCCAGGCGACGAAGCGGAAGGCGAGCGTCGCGTGGCGGAGCTCGTCGCCGGCGATCTCCGAAAGCAGCGCCTTCAGGCGCGGATCGAGGGCGGCCTCGGCGGCCCAAGCGGCTTCGAGCGCGGCGCCCGTTTCGCCGAGGCAGCCTTCGGCGATCACGAGATCGACGACCTTCAGGAGGCTGACGTTCTCGAGCGCGCCGGAGAGATCGAGCGCGCCGGGGCCGGCGCTGCGGCCCGAGTAGCGAGCGGCGAGGCCGAAACAGAGCCTGGCGTGGCGCGTTTCGTCCTGCTGGGCGCGCGTGGTGTCGTCGAGGAGCTCGGGCGGAGCGCCGAGCGCGAGCAGTTGCAGCGCGAAGCGCGCGAAGGCGGCGATGGACGCGTGTTCCATCAGTCCGGCGGCGACGTAGTGGCGCGCCACCTCGGCGCGGAGGTCCGGATCGAGGGCGCCCGGGTCGATGTCCTCGCACCGGCTCGACCAGTCGCTGCCGGCGGCCGCCGGTGCCACGCGAGCTGCGCCGTGCACCACGAACGGGCGACCGCAGACGGGCCGCCCCTGGCAGATGAAGTGCGACCCGTCGAAGGTGCACTGCTCGAACGCCTGGCAGTCACCGGAGCCGCTGCATTCGTCTTCGGAATCCTGGCAGTGAAACACGCTCGGGCGCGGCGTGCCGCAGGCGGAGTCGACGGGGCTGATGCAGAGCGTTCCGTTGCAATCGGCGTCGCTCGTACAGCCCGCCGTGCGGCAGGTACCGAGCGTGAGCTCTTCACCGCTCGCTGCCCGCGTGTACTTGCCTTCGCACGCGCAGAGGTTTCCCGCGCCGCAATCGGCATCGGTCGTGCAGGCGTAGGCGCAGTGGCGCATCGGCTCGGGTGACGGCTCGTACTGCGTGACGAGGCAAAACCCGTTCGGCTGTGCGGTGCAGTCGAAATCGGTCGCGCACTCGTGCGGGATCGGCGGCGGCGCAGCCTCTCCCGCGCTGCCGCCTTCACCGCCCGCGCCGCCCGCGCCGCCAACGTCGGGGCCATAGCGGTCCGGGACCGCGCAGCTCGCGACTTCGGGACGGTGAACGAAGCCCTTGTCGCAGGCCACGAGATTGCCGCTCTCGTCCGTGTACGCCGCCGCTGCCGCACAGCCCGTCGGCGGTTCGCCCGCGCCCCCGGCGACACCTGTTCCGCCCGAGCCGGCCGTCGCACCACCCGTACCCGGGACGCCGCTGTTGCCTCCGAACGTCGTGCCAGCGGTCCCGGAACCGCCCGCGCCGACGCCGCCGGTACCGCCGGTACCCGTACCACCCGTCCCCGGCGAGTTTCCGCTGCCGCCTTGCGCGGTCGAGCCGGCGTGGCCGCCGGAAGCGTTCTCCTCGCCGGCCTGGTTCTGATCATCCGTGCGTTCGGAGCGCCCCGCGCACGCGGTCATCCCGACGCTGACACCGGACAGCGCGGCGAGCAGTGTCCAGCGCAGACGTTCGACGGCAAGATCTCTCGAAATTCGTTTCACGCCGATCCGAATTGCACCATGTGTGCCGTGGATATCCGGCTGTAACTAGCGGATTTGGTTTTGGTTTTCTTGCCGGGCTTGCCCCGTCGTGGCACACGCCGGCACAAGCCCGGACCCGCGCGTCACCCCACCCCCCCAAAACTCCGCTGGCGGGCCCTGGCGTCCTTCTGGCGGCTTGGCGGCAAAAAGAACCTACCGCCCGCCCCAACGATTCAGGCCCTTACCCGAACAGCTCCGGCACGTTGCCCGTGACCTCGCCGAGCGAGTCGCCCTCGTAGCCGGCGGCCTGCATCGCGGAGACCAGCACCTTCGCTGGATGCGTTCCGGTCGCCGCCAGATGACCGCGCGGCGCGAGCCCGCCGGCGCGGCCCGCCACGAGCAGCACCATCTTCTCGACGGAGTGGGTCTGGTCGACGCTGACGCCGTCGTTCAGCTGCACGCCGTGCCCGGCTTCCGGCATGAAGATCACGGCCGAGTTGTCGAGCACGTTGCCCGCGCCTTCGGGCGTGTTCTTGAGCTTGTCGAGCAGGTACGCGTAGTGCTTGATGTGCCACTTGAGCGTGGTGCTCACGGGGAGCTGCCCGCGGTTTTCCTGATCGCCGTTGTGCCCGCACTCGTGCAGATCGGCGCGTACCGGCAGGCCGAGCGCCTCGGTGATCGGGTACACGTTCATGTGCGACTGAAAGACCGTGATCTGGAGCGTGGCGACGCGCGTCAGATCGCACACGAACGCCATGTGGATGAGATCGGCGAGCGCGCGGGCGCGCCCGTCCTCGTCGCTGTAGCCCGTGTTCGTCGCGATCGAATCCGAGCCGGAGCCGGCGTTGTTCTCGCCCGTAGCGGGATCCTCGCCCGGTTCGGCGGGGCGCGCGCAGCCGCTCGTGGCCGGCGGCATCGACGTGATGCGGGTCTCGAGGTCGCGGATCTCGTCGAAGTGCCGCTCGAGCCGGATGCGATCGGCGGCGCCGACCTTTGCCAGCAGTCGCTCGCGCTTGTCGGTGATGACGCTGAGCACGCTCCGCCGCGCGCGCAGCGCGAAATCGTGCGCCGCCGCCTCCCCGTCGCTCGGCGTGAACCCCTCGAAGAGCGAGCGGTACACGATGAGCGGGCTCACCTGGGCCTCGACCGGATCTTCCTCACCCCGGTACGAGATGTACTGGCGTCCCGAGAAGCTCGAGCCCGAGAGGTACCAGGCCGGCTGCGCGCGCACGACGAGCGAGTCGAGCACGCTCCCCGGATTCGCCTGGGCGACGAGCTGGTCGGACGTGGCGCTGCGGCAGCGGTAGCTCGCGGCGAGCGAACGCGTACCGCAGAGCAGCGGCCCGCTACCACCGCCGTGGAAATCGCGGAACGCACCGCCCTCGGGCACGTCGCCCGGCTCCACCGAGTTCGCGTTGAACGGGATCGCGAGCCCCGAGACGAGCGTGAAGTCGTCGAGCAGGCCGAGCTCGCGGAGCGGCTCGAGCGGAGTCGTGACCGTGTAGCCGGTCCCGGTCTCGGGCGGCACGATGAAATGTCCGGTTTCCGTGATGCGCTCGCCCGCGACCATCGAGCGATCCTCCGCCCACGAGTCGCCGCCGATCGCCTGACCCGCGAAAACGACGGCGTAGCGCAGCGGCAGCGCGCCCGACTGGGCGAGCGCCTCGCCGTGCGAGTCGAGCATGCATTCGAGCACGGGCAGCCCCACGCCGATGCCGCCGAGGCCTCGGAGCACGGTTCGTCGCGACAGGCGGAAGGTCATGGCACGGGCTCCTCGCGCCGCAGGGCGAAGCGATCGCTCGCGACGTAGTCGAGCAAGAGCTCCCGCGCGGCGTAATCCTTGCCGGCGAAGTCCGTCCCGAGCTCGGCGACGACGCTGGCCTCGTTCGCGCGGAGCGGACGTCCGATCGCGTACGTGAGCAAGTGCTGCACGAAGCAGCCCGTGATCTCGCCGCTCTCCACGAGCCGCTCGGCCAGCTCGCCCGGGCCGTTGAACGTGCCGTAGCCCGGGAGCTCGCCCTCGCCCGAAATCTCGCACTCCGGGTGCCCCTCGTCCGAAGTCCGGAAGCGACCGCCCACGTCGTACGCCTCCAGGCCGAAGCCGATCGGATCGATCTCACTGTGGCAGCCGGCGCAGCTCGGCGACGCGCGGTGCTCGACGTAGCGATCGAACTTGCACACGGCGTCGTCGCCGCCCATGGGCGGCTGGTCCACGTTCACGTTGGCGGGTGCCGGCTCCACGCGGTTGCAGAGCAGCCGCGTCTGCACGAAAATCCCGCGCTGCGTGGGGCTCGTGTCCGAGAACTTGCTGAACCCCGCGAGCACGCTGCCGTGCGAGAGGATGCCGGCGCGCCCGCTCGAACCGTAGGAGACCCAACCCTCGCCGCCCGCGGGAGCCGGCAGGCCGTAGTGCTCGGCGAGCCGGTCGTTCAGGTACGTCTCGGGCGAAAGGAACAGATCGAGGTAGCTCGAGGGCTCGTCGAAGATCACGCGATCGATGAGGCGCGAGGTCTCGAGATCGAAGGCGGCGGTGAGGTCGGCGTCGTGCGGGATGCTGCGGTAGCCGAGCCACATGGCGTGGAAGCGGTGCAGCGCGTTCCTGGCGCGCTCGTCTTCGAGCAGCCGCTCGGCGTGTTCGCGCCGGCCGCTGCCGCCTGCGAGCGCGCCCTCGGCGGCTGCGTCGAGCAGCGGGTCGTCGGGCGTGCTCCCCCAGAGCAGGAACGAAAGGCGGGTCGCGAGCTCGTACCCGTCGAGGCGGAGCACGGTCGGATCGTCGTCGGGCGTGCCGATTTCGATGCGGTAGAGGAACTCGGGATCCTGAAGCATGCTCCGGATCACGAGCTCGACGCCGGTGTAAAAGTCGTTGTCGACGCCCGGAACCTCCTCGGTCGCGAAGGCCTGGAGCCCGAGGTACGCCTCGACCTCTTCCTCGCCGAGAGGGCGCCGGAACAGCCGCTGCCCCAGGCTCTCGATCGTCTGCGTGAAGCAGCCGACGTCCCCTGCGTCGGCGGGCGTGCACGGCACCACGCGCTCGCGGTTGGCTTCCGAAACGGCGCGGAGCGCCGTGTCCTCGGCGAACGCCTCGAGCGAATCGATGAGGGCGCGCGAGGCGCGCTGCAGCGTGTAGTCGTTGTCGAACGGATTGAACTCGTCTTCGGCGAGCACCCTGGCCGCGGGCGCGGCGGTGTCCCCGAGCACGTCCCGGACGGTGGCGTCGATCCCGCTGCGCGTGAGCCGGCGCGCGACGCTTTCGAGCGCGTTCGGCGGCGGGCCGGCGCTTTCCCCGGACGAGCCCGAGCCTGCCGTCTGACCGCCCGTGCCGGCCGTCGTGCTGCCGGAGCCCCCCGCCGCCTTGCCGGACGAACCGGCCCGGCCTGCGCTCGAGCTGCCGCCGCTCGAGCTGCCGCCGCTCTGCGCGGAGCTCGGCGAGCCTTTGCCGTCACCTGGCGCGGTGATCGAGCCCGAGCAGCCCGCGGCGCACACGAACCAGACGATCGCGAGCTCCGGGGCGAACCGGGTTCTGCGCGGAAATCCTTCGCGCATCGAAGGAGGATTGTCGCTCCATCGGCACTTCGTTGGAAAGACCCATCACCCCGCCTAATTTCGAGCTCGCACGATTTGTCGCACCTTGTGCGAGCGGCGTCGCGTCATCTCATGGAATTTTCCTCGCAGCGCTTCGC
>DASXWF010000678.1:0-18453 GCA_036503835.1 Polyangiaceae bacterium
AAACCTCATGCCGAGCTGAGCCGAGATTTCCACACCCGAGGGGTTGCGACCACGGACTGAAAAGACGACTACGCGAAGCGGGTGAGGGGGCGCGACCGGCGAAGCCGGTGCGGGGCGGGAACGCCCCACAAACACGCTAGAGCGGCGCAGCGAAGCAGCGCCTCAAAAACCTGCGAAGCGGGTTTTTGAGATGAGCTCTAGGCGATAATTCGCGCACGGCTCCCTCAAACGAGAATGCGATGCCGCGCCGGGGCCCTCCTGGGGTATCATCACGGGGCCTCTGGATGATGGATGCAGCGCTCTCCACTCGGACAGCCGTTCGAGCTGTCACGCCTCCGCGATCGGAGCGCCGCCGATGACTGAAAAGCAGCCGTTGCGCAAACGTGGAGTGAGCCCCCAGGGAGAGGTTCCTCACGCTCAGTCGGGCGTCGACGAAGACATCCCTCACAGTCAGTTGGTCATCGACGAAGACGTCCCTCACAGTCAGTTGGTCATCGACGAAGACGTCCCTCACAGTCAGTTGGTCATCGACGAAGACGTCCCTCACAGTCAGCTGGCCATCGACGAAGGCCCCCGGAGCGAGATCGGCGCAAGCTCGCAGTCCGAGGGCGCTCCTACGGCGGACGAAGGCGAACCCCCGCCGGAGGTGCGGGATATCCTCACATCGTACTTTCGCGAAGCGGCCAGATTCCGGCCGCTCACTCCGGAAGACGAAGTCGCGCTTGCCCAACGTGTTCGGACCGGGCAAGAAGCCGCGGCACGGCTGGAGGCTCAAGGAATCGGCAACGTGGAAGAGTTGCGCGCGCTCGTCGCCGACGGCGAGCGCGCCCGGCACGGACTCGTCGAAGCGAACTTGCGCCTCGTCCCGTTCGTCGCCAAGAGCCTGCGCGGTATGGGCGCTCTCACGCGTGAGGACCTCGTTCAGGAAGGGAACCTCGGCCTTCTACGCGCGGCCGAGCGCTTCGACGGCACTCACGGGACGCGATTTTCCACCTATGCCTGCTGGTGGATCTGGTCGTTCATGAAGCGGGCCGTAACGGATCGCGGCCACCTCGTACGTCTCCCGAGCCACATGGCCGAGCGCGTTCGAGCCGTGCTGCGGGTCCGCGCCGAGCTGGCGCGCGAGCGACGCGGCACCGACCCGAGCGTCCACGACCTTGCAGAGCGCCTCGGCTGGCAGGTCGAAGTGGTCATGTTCATTCTCCAGTCGCTCGACGTCCCGTTGAGCTTGGACAGCCGTGTCGATGAGCAACAGCCCACGTTCGGCGAGGGACTGGCCGCTCCGGCGTCCGCGCGTCCGGACATGCTGACCTTTCGCCATCAGGAACGCGGAATCGTGAACGCGCTCGTCGACTCGCTCGGCGAGAGAGTTGCGTTCGTCCTGCGCGAGCGCTTCGGGCTGACCGGACGCGAGCCGCGGACGCTCGAAGACATCGGCGAGGAGCTCGGCGTCAGTCCGGAGCGCATTCGCCAGATCGAGGTCGAGGGCCTGAACCGCCTCCGGCACCCGGCGAAGACGCGCCTGCTTCAGGGCCTCCTCGAGTACGGCCGTCCCGATCCGAATGCTCCTCCGCCGGGCAAGAAGGGCGACTCGAGCCGTGCCAAGGGTACGAGACGCAAGAAGTGACCGTTCGCGACGCTCAGAGCCCGTCATCCCCCGCTTTCCGGCTTTCGTCCGAACGCGAGCACGTTCAACCAGGTGATGCTGAGGTGCGGCTGAAGCAGGAGACGTTGCGGTGAGCTCGGGTCGACCAACTCGCGGAGCTCGGCCAAGAGCTCGGGAGCGAGATGGGCCGAGGCCCGCTCGGTGACCTCGTCCAGATAATCCTGCAAGAGTGCCTGCACGATCGGCGTGAGAGGTGCTTGACGATCGAATGCGTGAGTCGCGATGCGAAGCGGTTCGAGCCCCGCCGCTGCGAGGACCGCGGGCAGGCGCCGACCGACGTAGTACTTGCTCGAATTGTCGCTTCGCTCCAGAAGCGTTCGGAGCTCGGCGGCGCGAAGCGGAAGCTCCAACCGAACCGGCCACGGCAAGAACACCTGATGCAGCGTGTCGTTCTCGAGCACTCCGAACGTGGCGCCCGGTTTCAACACGCGCGCGACGTAGCGGGCGACGAGAGTGGGCTCGGGCAGACTGTACAGGCTCTGAGCGCACCACACGAAATCGAACGTGTCGTCGGGAAAGGGCAGCGCGTCGAACGATGCTGCGACGAAGTCGATGGCCGCGAGCTCGGAGCCGCCGGTCACTTCGCGGCGGGCTCGTTCGAGGTAGCCGAGGTTCGTGTCGACGCCCGTGACGAACGCGTTCGGGCCGAGCCGCTCTGCGATGCGGCGCGTGTAGAATCCGTCGCCGCAAGCGAGATCGAGAACTCGCATACCGGGTGCGAGCGGCAACTCCGAGACGATGGTCTCGAGCTCGCGCTCGAACGCCGCGTGAAACGACGAAAGCTGGTCGTCGTAGTCGGGCACGGAGCGTCTGTCGTTCATCGTCGCACGACGA
Source organism: Polyangiaceae bacterium (assembly GCA_036503835.1). Taxonomy (GTDB): domain Bacteria; phylum Myxococcota_A; class Polyangia; order Polyangiales; family Polyangiaceae; genus PMG-095. Next base: position 2,501 of record DASXWF010000678.1, read on the forward strand.
AACCGTAGCGCGCGCCACCGCGGAGTTGCACGTCGAAATTCGAACGGGTACCGTAAGCGTCGAAGACGTTGTCAGTGTCTCAAAACGTCCCACCCGGCGCCCGACCCGAGCCGCGAGACGACCGTCTCGCCGAGCCCGCCGCTCGCCTGCTGCGCTACCTCGAAGCGAAAGACGACATCTTGCTCGTGACGACGAGCAATCGCTACGAAGCGCACACCTGGGACACGGCGAAGACGACGGAGCTCGCGCTTCGCACGAAAGCGCGACTCGAGGAGCTGGCGAAGCGAGTGACGCTCCTCGACGCGACGAAGCTCAAGATCTACACGTGCGAAGGAAACATCAGCGCCGGACGCGGCAACAATTGCGGCGTGCTCGAGGCCAAGCTCGACGACGCCGTCAAGAACCCGACGGGCCAGCTTCGCTGCTGGGCTTCATTCAACAACGCCGACGACCAGCTCTACGAAGTGAGCCGCGCGCTCTTTCGCTCCAAGATCGTGATCTTCTTCGTATCGGTGCGTTGGGGACAGACGAACAGCGTTTACCAGCGCCTGTTCGAGCGCCTGAGTTGGATCGAGAACCGGGTGACCACGCTCGGCGAGTCGCCCATTCCGGAGCTGAAGGACCTCGAGGCGGGCATGGTGCTGTTCGGGCACAACTTCAACGCCGAGCGCGTCCTCGCCGTCCAGAAGCAAAACTTCGAGTGGTTCGGCTGGAAGACGCCGGAAGCCCTGAGCTTCGCCTGGCAGTTCACCGGCGACGAAAACGAAGAGTCTCGGGAGTCGTACTTGCGCGCGATCGGCGAGTTCAGCGAGTTTGTCCGCCTTCGACCGGGGCGGTAGTGCCGCCGGCGGCGCGCAGCTCCCGCCGAAACGGACGCATCAAGAGCCGCGGGTAGGTCGGAATGAGCGGCGGGCAACCGCTCGTGCGACCCGGCTTACTCAGACGCACGAACTCGGCGATGAGCAACGCCACCTGTTCCTCGAACTGTTCGAGCAGCTTCTGAACGACCTTGCCCGCGAACGGCAGGTGAACGCGCTCGAACAAGCGCCGGTTCGCCTCGAACAAGGGGAAGAGCGGAACGCGCCGGTGATTGTTCATCCACCACAGCACCTTCCGCTTTTCGTCCAGGCTCCCGGACAGCTGCAGCTCGGCGGCCATGCGGCGCATGCCGACCCGATTCCAGACCTCGCTCCAGGCGAAGAACCACTGCGGCACGTCGCTCCAGGTGATCGGCGCGTCCGCGCCCCAGAGGTAGATGACGGAAGCGGCCGGCTCGATGAAAAGCTTCTCTCCCGAACGCTGAAAGCGAAACGACAGGTCGGGCACGCTCGTCATCAGTGGTGTCGCGGGATCGAGCGGACCGAGCGACTTCCACAGCTCGGTCCGCGCGAGGATGCAGTGGTCTTCGAGCAGCAGCGTGGGCCTGCGCGCGAGCTCCTGACGCAACTCGCGAATGTCGCTGTCCTCGAGGTGCTGGCGGTGAAAGAGCTGGCGCTCGCCCTGGACCTCCCGCACCTCCGTCTCCCCGCCCATGTGATGCACGATCGAGGCGTCCGCTCCGCCGATCAGCACGCCCGGGACGACCGCACCCGCCCGCTCTTCCTCCGCGCACTTCACGAGCGCCTCGAGCCAGCCCGGCTGGACCAGCACGTCGTTGTCCAGGATCACGAGGTAACGTGAATCCTCGCGCACCGTGTCGATCACGATCGAGCGCGACTCGAGCGGCGCCAAAAATTGTTCGAAGCGCAGGATGCGGGTCCCGGCGCGACCGGCGAGTCGCCGCTCGATCGTGCTCGCCGTCACCGCGGGGGAACAGCCGTCGACGTAGATGAGCTCGAACGGCAGCGTCGTCCGTTCGAGCAACGCGTCGAGCGTGAGCGTCGCGTAGCTGAACTTCTCGCGTGGAACGACGGCGACGACGATGTCAGGCGCTTCGGTGGACACGAGCTTTCACTGACGCCCACCCCAGCGCCAGCTTCCATACATATCATACCCGCGCGTCGTCGCCCATCTCGAGTCGCTTTTGCGAGCAGCGGTCGTTCTCGCGCAACTCCTGCGCACGTCGTGAAATGCCTGAAATTTTCACTATCGACGACACGACGAACAAGTTGCCGGCGCGCTGCCGAACTCGACGCTCGATCGCGCGCGGCGGCGCCCGATCGCCGCGGTGCGCGATCGTGTGAGGATCTGCGTGAGTGTGCGGCAAGTCGCCTTCTCCGCGCTCGCTCGCGCACGCCAATTCGTCAGATTGGCGTTAGACTCGAGCGAATGCGCGCGGCTGCCGCACTCGCGGTTCTCTGGTTCGGCTGCGCGCCCAAGCCTCCACCTCGTGCTCCGGACATGGAGGAGCCGCAGGTCCCGACGGTCCCGTCGGCCGAGCATCCGCAGCCGGCACCGACGACCGCCCATGAGATCACGCCGGTGCCCACCGACGGCGGATCGCACGCATCCGAGCCCGTGACGTGGTCGTGTACCGGCAAGCCTTGCCCGTGGGGTCAAACGATCCACGAACACGCCCTCGTCTGGCCGAGCGCGACCGGCGCGACCATCGCGCGCCTCGGCTACACGGCCTCCGCGGGGATTTATCTGCCGGCCGCGGCGGCAAACGGGCTCGAGATCGCGGTCCACGAGGGAAAGGCGACGGCCTACGCGGGGCTACCGAACACCGCGGAGCATCGCCGGCTCGGGACCTTGGGAGCGGGCACCTCCCTCCCCATCCGTGGTCTCTCAGCCGACGAAGTACTGAGCGTGCAGAGCGAGACCCATTTCACCTATTCGCTCGGTAAAGTCGACCCCAACGCGAAGAGCTCCGGCCAGCTCTTCGTCGCCACGCAATCCGTGTGGCGCTGCAACGCTCCGACCTGCAAGGCCAAGGACTGGCGCGGCGCGGTCGTCTCCTGGCCCTCGTGGGCCGCGTATCACGACAACGCTCGCGACGGCAACGACGCGCGCGCGGTGTTCGGCACCACCGGCGAGCCGCTGTATCCGTACATGGGGCTCTGGGCCGACGGCTGCGAGGTCACGGCCGAGACCGGCATCGTGTTGATCATCGAATGGAAGCGCGGGGCGGACGTCTGGCGCGAGACCCGGCTCGATCCCGGCATGAAACACGTGATTCGACTACGCAGTCCGGAAGACGGCGCGATGATCGAAACCCTGGACGACCTCCCCAGCTTCAGCGTCACGCTCGATCACTGCACGCCACAGCGCCTGCCCGGGCGCTGAATAGCCGCAGGCGCACTTCCACCGATACCGAGTCCGCGATCTGTCCGCGCGCCGTTCGAGGGAGACACTCGAACCGCGCGCGGACGCATTTTTGTGACCGCGCGCCCAACTCAGAGCTCCTGGGCGTCCCCTCGTGCCGAGCTGCAATCGCGTACAATACCGACCGGCGGGCAGGGCGTACGGCTGCGTCATGTTCAATGTGATCCTCCGGTTCGTTCGCGCCGTGGCGCTCCCTGCGGCTCTGGCTGTTGCGGGATGTAGCGCCGACCCGAGCGCGACGGGTGCGGCGGACGGTTCGTCTTCCGGCGACGAGAACGTCGCGTCCACGACGGAGGCGCTCTCGACCTTCGGTCACGCCTGGTTGAGGACGCCCGCCGTCAAGGGCAATAGCTCGTATCAGCCCATTCATTGCTCGGACTGCGCGCGAACCTCCACGGGACAAGCTCCTCAGTGGGCGACGGTCGCGACCGGCACGTACCTCGTGAAATTGCCGGGAGTCGCCCCGGCGGCGAACTCACCCTACGTGGTTCACGTCACGCCCTACGGTAAGGTGGGCGCGGAATGCATCGTGAACGGCGTGACCACGTCGGGCAACGACATGATCTTCGGCGTATCGTGCACGAACAGCCTGGGCAGTGATACCGACTCGCAGTTTCAGCTCAGCTACATGGTGCGGAGCCCGTCGGAACAAGCTCCTGCCTACGACCTGGCCTTTGCGAACGTGCGAAACAACGCGCTCAACGGCTGGTACGTGAGCGCGGCGCCGGGGGCCACGTTCACGCGGGTGAGAACCGGGCAGTACGAGGTCTCCTTTCCCGGGCTGCGGCAGTCCGGCAAGGGCGGCAACGCCCAGGTCACGTCCTGGACCAAGGGCGTGCGCTGCAACCCCATCGCCTGGGACGCGAGCACGGCCAACGGCGTGAAGGTGCACGTCATCTGCGCCAGCACGTTCAACGTCGCGACCGACGCCGCCTTCAGCGTTTCCTACACCAAGGGCACCCTCCTTGCCGGGGAGTACGGCTATGTCTGGCTGCAGAACGCGGCCGACATCAGCACCGAGAAGCCCGCTCCGCTCTGGAACAAGAGCTTCTCGGGTGATCCGAACCTCTTGAGCTCGGGCATGGAGATCAAGCGCCTGAGCGCCGGTCGCTATCAGGTCGACTTCCGTCGCTACGGTGGTGGCAAGCGCAATCTAGGGCTCGAGCTCACCGCCGTGGGCGACGCACAGCAGAGCTGCGTCGTGATGAGCACCGACGCCGATTACGCCGAGGTGCAGTGCGTGAAGAACGGCACTCCGACCAATACCCAGTTTTCGCTGCGGGTCGGCATGAACGAGGGCCTCAAGGCCGGCTGGAATCTGCTCTCGGGCATCAATTTCTTCGAAAACTTCGGCGTCGGCTGGGGGCTGATTTGCGGGCAAGTGGCGCTCGAGCCGCGACAGGTGATGTGCTCCGTGCCCACGGCGCCCGGCGAGGTGTCGCCGCGCATCACGGGCCCGACCTTGTGGCCCGACAGCGTGCGCTACGTGGCGGTCGACAACCGCGATCTGACCACGACCCGCGTCCTCGTCCTCGGCAGCGATCGCGTCCTGCGCTCGACGAGCGGGACGCTGACGAAGAGCTGGCCCGCCGCCGACAACTTCGCCTCGCTGAGCGTCGTGGCCCAACCGACGTTCAACCCGGGCGGCGCGAACCTGAACCTGATCAAGATCACGATCGTCCGCGACACCTCCTCCAACTTCGTGATGGGTTTCACCTCGGACAACCGCGTGGTTCAGCTGTCGGGCTCGCAGTGGATCGCGAGCAGCTTCCCCATCCCGAGCGGTGTCACCTGGAGGACCATTTCCGGCGACATCGGAGCGCTCGTTCTGGTGAGCACGAACGGCGCGATGTACCGCTCGGTGCGAGGAGCGGGCAGCGCCACTCAGCTCCCCGCGCTGCCGAATTCACTCCGGGCGATCGGTCTCGGCGGAGACTTCGTCATCACCAACGCGAACATGAACGCCCAGGGCCTCGTCCCGTGCGTGACACCCAAGAACTCGGCCGGCTACTACAACTGCGGCGACACGAACAAACGCTTCTACCGGTTCAACGACTACGGCGGCTGGTCCGAGTTCGTCGGTGGGGCGAGCGACATCCCGCTGACGAACACCGACGCCGTGCTCACCGGCGGCAATCCGCTCACCAGGCCACCCTCCCTCGAGGATGCGCGACTGGTGCACGGCGACAGCGGACGGAGCATCTACACGTATCACTACAACGCCCGCATCTATCACCGCTTCTGACGCGGCCCTGGGGCGCCGGCGCGCTTCCGAACTCGGACGCGCAGGCTCTGCGCCCCGTTGACGTATCGGTGCAGCATTTGCGCGACCTGTGGACGCCCCGTTTCAGCCTGCTGCGTGTTTTCGGCTCGTTCGAGCTTCGCGGCCGTTGGCGCGATGCTTGCACATCGATTCAGCAGCAAGCCGCAATGAAAGGCCGGCTTGCTCTCCTTGCAATGCGAGGAGCGGATTCGCTCAGTTGAAAGTTCGTCCCTCCGAAACCGATACCGATACCGAATCCACAACCAGTCCGCGCGCCGCTCGAGAGAGACACTCGAACCGCGCGCGGACGCATTTTGTGGGTAGCCGCGTCTCGCCAACCGGTCGCGTCAGCCGCCGCACGCACGCCGCAGAGCTCACTCGAGCGGCTGCTCGGCAGCCGACTACGCGAGCAAGCTGCCCTGCACAGGCTCGCCGCGTCACGAGCCTTGCTTCGCCGTCGAGGCCTCGACCCGAGAACGTTCGGCCGAGAGCTCGCGTGTCAGGTCGTCGCTCAACTGCGTGACGGCGGTCGCGAGCGCGAGTCCGAGCGCGGCGGCGACCCGTTGCGCGTGCTCCGCGCCGCGATCCGCCTCGAGCGGGCGCTCGACCACTACGCGTTTCTCGAGCAGGGCCTTGCGATCGTCGTGAAGGGTGAAGCGGAGCGCGAGGCGGACCCGGCCGTTCGCCTCGCGCAGCTCTTCGAAAGCCGTGAGCTCGACGTCGAGCGTGACGGCCGGCCCCGAAACGATGCGCCGCAGCTGCCGCCGGTCGAAGAGCTCCTGCTCGAGCGCGCGACGCAGGTACTCCTCGGGATGTTCGGTCCAGCGCCGATCGTCGTAGTACCCGAGCTCCAGCTCGTGAACGCGATACGAAATGCGCTCGTCGAGGTGCGAGGCCGCGCCGACCGAACCGAGACGCAGCTCGAGCGGCTCACCCTCCCGCTCTCTCGACTCACCGGCGCTCGGCACGGGCTCGGGGCTGAAGAAACGCGGGGCCAGAGCGGTCGCTTTCGAGGTCAGCGCGCAGCCGCTCGTCAGGCCGGCGGTACAAACGATCGCGAACGCGAGGAGGCGAGCGTTCATGGTAGTGCCGCCCGACCCTTGAGCAGCATGTCGGGATCGCGCTCCAGCGTGTCGGTGAAACGTCGAATCGAACGGGCGGCGGCGCGCACCTCGCGCAGCGTGAGCTCGAGCTCGGGGCCGACCGTCTGAGCTCCGCGCGCGACCTCGTTCAAGGAGTTGCTGGCGCGCTCGGCGTTCCGCATGACCCCGTCCTCCGCGTCGAGTCGCGCGACGATCCGATCCACGCCCTTCAGCGTCTGCTCCAGTTGCACGAGATCCTTCTCGGCTTGAGCGGACAGCTCGGCCGTGCGCAGGGCCTCGACCTGTCCCCGAAGCTCTTTCAGCGTCGCGTTCGCCGCGTCGAGCGTCGCTGCGGCGCGCGCGGCCAGGCCTTGCTGGTCGACGCCGTCGAGCAGGGAGTTCACCCGGTTGATGGTACCGAGCAGCGCCGCCGCGACCTCCGGAAACTGATCGACCGCGCGCACCACCGAGTCCTCGAGGTTCTTCATGGTCGAGGGCGTCGAAGCGATGGTGTTGGGGGGCGCTCGAAAGGGCAGCGCGGGCGAAGCGGCCGCCTTGCCCTCGAAGAAGTCGAGCAGGATGAATTTGACGCCGGTGATGCCCGTTTGCGCGAGCTGCACGCGGAGTTTCGAGCGCGCGAGTGCGCCGTCCTGCGGGCGGCGCAAGAGGCCCAGGTTCAGGCGCTCGAGCTTGTCTTCCGAGAGCTCGAGCTCGACCTCGACGTGACGGTGGTCGGGCGCCACGTCGATGGCGGCGACGCGGCCGATCGTGACGCCGCGAAACTTCACGGGCGACCCGGCGTCGAGGCCCTGCACCGACTCGTCGAAGAACGCGAAGTAGTCGAGTGTCTCGTCGCTCCAGTTGCGTGCGCCGAAGGCGACCAGCGCGGCGACGGCGAGCCCGAAACCGACCAGCACGAACAGGCCGAGCTTCCAGCGGTTGGTCCCGACGGCCATCAGCGCGCCCCCGCTTCACGCTGGAAGAATTGTCGAACCTTCGGCTCGTCGCTGCGAGCCCGGAGCTCGCGCGGATCACCGGCGGCGAGGATGCTTTTCGTTTCCTTGTCGAGCATGATGCACGATTTTCCGACTTTGAAGATGCTCTCGAGCTCGTGAGTCACCATCACGACCGTCAGTCCGATGCCGCGGTTCAGCGCGATGATGAGCTCGTCGAGCTCGGCCGCGCTCACCGGATCGAGGCCCGCGGAGGGCTCGTCGAGGAAAATCAGGTTCGGCTCGAAGGCCATGGCGCGGGCGATCGCCGCGCGCTTTCTCATGCCCCCGGAGAGCTCGGAAGGCAGCTTCTCGCCGGCGCCCTCCAGACCGACGAGAGCGAGCTTCGCCTTGACGATGGCGTTCACGGCCTCGTTCGGCAGGCGCGTCCATTCGTGCAGCGCGAAGCCCACGTTTTCGGCCACCGTCATGGAGCTGAAGAGGGCGCCGGACTGGAACATCACGCCGTACTCGGGGGCATTGCCTTCGAGTCGCGGCGCGCCGATCCCGGCGATCGTGATGGTTCCGGCGAGCGGCGTCTCCAGGCCAATCAAGTAGCGAAGCAGGGTCGACTTACCGCAACCGCTGCCGCCGAGGATCACGAACACGTCGCCGTGCGCCACGTCGAAACTGGCGCCGGAGAGCAGCACGCGCTGGTTCCAGCCGACGCTGAGATCGCGGACGCTGATCAAGGGTTCGGTCACAGCCCGAGCGCTCCGAAAATGAGGGTAAAAATCGCGTCCAGCAGGATCAACGCGAACAGAATCGAAACCACCGCCGAGGTCGTGCGGCGCCCGACTCCTTCCGCGCCCCCGGTCGTGGCGAGCCCCTGCTGGCAGGCGATCAGGGCGATCGCCGTCGCGAACGCGACGCTCTTCAGCGCGCCGCTCCAGACGTCCCACGATTTCACGGCGTGCAGCGTTTCGATCCAGTACGCCTGCGGCGTCACGTCGAGCCAGAAGTGGCCCACCAGCAGTCCCCCGGCGATACCGACCGCGTCCGCGAGCAACGTGAGCAACGGGGCGACCAAGACCACGCCGAGCACGCGCGGCATCACGAGGTACTGCAAGGGCCTGAGGCCCAACGTCCGGAGCGCGTCGATTTCCTCCGACACCTTCATCGTGCCGAGCTCCGCCGCGAAGGCCGCGCCCGTCCTGCCGCACACGATGATCGCGGTCATCAGCGGAGCGAGCTCCCGCGTCATGGCCACGCCCACCAGATCCGCCACGTAGATGTCGGCGCCGAACTGGCGCAGCTGGAGCGCGCTCTGGTACGCCATGACGAAGCCGACCAGGAAGTTGATCAGCATGACGATCGGCGCGGCGTCGGCCCCCGCTCGCTCCATCGTGAGCGCGGCGTCACGGTAGTTCAGCCGTCGCGGGTTGCGCAGTCCCGCCCAGGCGGCCTCCACGAGCTGCCCGAGGAAGTCGAGCATCGCGACGACCTCCGCGAACACGTCGATCGTCGCCTGGCCGACCTGCGCGACGGCACTCTTCGGCCGGCGAATGCGCCGAGCGCGCGGGCGGCGCCGGCCCCCGTAGAGATCGAGCATGCGGCGCACGCTCGGAGAGCCGCCGCTGAACTCGCAGCGCACCCGCCGCGCCGCGAGCTCGCTCCGCAGGTGCACGAGCAGCGCGATGCAGGCGCCGTCGATGCCGTCGACCGCCGAAAAGTCGAACTCGACGAGGCCGCGCCCGACGCTCCGCTCGAGGATCGAGCTCACCCGCTTCCAGAGAGCCGGGGCGTCCTCGATCGACAGCGCGCCACCGAGCTCGACCCGCGTGCCTTCCGGAGCCTCGCGCTCGAACCAACGAAACTCCGCGGCGTAGCCGGCGGCGCGGCTGATGCGATCGCCGAACACGTCGGGCGCGTCGAGCCACGGCGTGCCGGTCATGGAATCACGGGCTCGAAGCTACGCAACTCTCGTGCCGTGACGGGCTGCGCTGGCGCGATACTTGGGGCGCGGGTCAGGCGAGCAGCAATGCGAGCAGTCTGCGAAGAAAAAATTGCGGGCACGCTCCCGTCCACTGCTCTGCTTCGCCCCTGGGGTGTGGCGCTTGCGCGCGCAGAACGCGCGCAGCGGGTCAATTCGCCCCTCCGCCCGCGGCGTTGCCACGCCTCCGGTGACTGGGAAAATCAGCTCCAGCCCGAGCGCGGAGAGCGCCACGCACGCTTGGCACGACTTCTGCTCCGGCACCCGGCGAGCGGTTGGGACAGGCCGCATTACCAGGAGACACACGATGCTTTATTGGGCTGCCGTCTTTTTCATCATCGCATTGATCGCCGCCGTCTTCGGGTTCGGCGGTTTGGCCGCGAGCGCCGTCGGGATCGCGAAGATCCTGTTCGTCGTGTTCCTGATTCTCGCGGTGGTGTCGCTGCTGCTCGGCCGTCGCGTCCCCACCTGAGATCGGTGCCGCTTGTCGAGGAATGGCTGCAAGGTCCTCGTCGTCGATGACGACGAGGACGGCCGGCACGCTCTACAGTTGTTGCTCGAGGGCCAGGGCTACTTCGCCGCGGAAGCGGCGAACGGAGCGGAGGCCATCGGCCTGCTCAAGAACGGGCTCGATCCCGATCTGATCCTGACCGACCTCGTCATGCCCGTGATGAGCGGCTGGGAACTCTGCGAGGAGCTCAAGCGCATGCCGGGCTGGAGTGCGATCCCGCTGATCGTGCTGTGCGGAATGACGGCCGAACAGCGCGGCCAGCTCCAGGTGGACGACGCGTTCGAGAAGCCGACCGATTTCAACAAGCTGCTCGACAAGATCGGCGAGCTGTGCGGGCTCTGACGCTGCGCGCGATCGGGGTCGGGCGCCTGGTCGAGGTGGCGGTCATCGTCGCCATCCTCGCGCTCGGCAAGCCGCTGTTCGTGCCCGTGACTCTCGCGTTCTACCTGGCTTTCGTCATGACACCGCCGGCCGAGCGCCTGGAGCGGCTGGGCCTGCCCCGCGCGCTCGCGCTCGCGAGCGTCGCGTGCGCGGCGCTTTCGCTGCTTGCGATCGTGGGCTCCGTGCTGGTTTCCCAGGCGGCCGAGCTCGCCGGGCAGATGAAGACCTACTCGGCGCAGATGAGCGAAAAGCTGTCTGCGTTGCGTTCCGTCCGGCGCGGGTTGCTCTCCGATCTCGGGAACGCGGTGTCCGAGCTCGGACGGGTCCTCGACGCCGAGACGGTCCGATTCGAGGACACGACGCCGGTGCGGGTCGTCTCCGGGGGACTCTCGGGCTTCGAGCGGGTGGAGCAGGCGCTCGGACCGCTCGTTCATCCGCTGGCCGTGGCGGTCGCTGTCTTCGTGATCGCGGGGTTCGTGGTCGGTCACCGTGAGGACCTGCGGGGACGGCTGATTCGGCTGCTCGGTACGCAGAACGTGACGGTGACCACGCGGACGATGGCGGAAGCGGTGAATCGCGTCAGCCACTTCTTGCTGGCGCAGGCCTGCATCAACGCCGGATTCGCGGCGGTGATCGCGGGCGGCCTCTACGCGATCGGCGTCCCTTACGCGCTGCTCTGGGGCGTGCTCGCGGGGATTCTTCGCTTCGTGCCGCTGATCGGCGGCACGGTGGCGGCCTTGCTGCCCGCGCTCGTGGCGTTCGCCATCTTTCCGGGCTGGCACGAGGTGCTGCTCACGGCCGGGCTGTTCCTGGTGGTGGACCTCTTGACCGCGAACCTGGTGGAGCCCATCGTGCTGGGCAAGCGTGCCGGCGTGTCGGCGCTCGCGCTCTTGATCTCCGCCTTGTTTTGGGCCTGGCTCTGGGGACCGCTCGGCCTCGTGCTCGCGACGCCGCTCACCGTGTGCCTGGCGGTCGTCGGGCGACACGTGCAGAGCCTGGCTTTTCTCACGATCCTGCTCGGTGACGAGCCGGGGCTCGAGGGGTCGGTCGACTTCTACCAACGCATTCTCGCCGGCGCGACTCGAGACGCTCTACGGCTGGCGAAACGGCGCGTCGCCGAGACGTCGCTGCTCGAAACCTTCGAGGCGCTGTTCGTCCCCGCGTTGGACCTGATGATTTTCGACCAGAATCAGCGGACCATCGGTCCGGACGTGGCGGCGCGCGTGGTCAAGGACATGAGCGATATCGCACGTTCCGTTTCGGAGCCGTCGCGAGCCAAGGCGGAGCGGTCCACGGCGAACGCAGCGCTCGCGGGCCGGCGTACGCTGCTCGCGCTGCCCGCGGAGTCGGACGCCGACCGCCTGCTGCTCGAGCTTTTCGGCGTCGCGCTCGCGCAGCGAGAGGTGACGCTCGTCACCGTCGAGAATCGCGAGCGCGCGCGAGCGGTGGCTGAAGCGGTGCAGCGCCGGCCCGACGCCGTCTGCATCGTCGCCTCACACGCGAGCGGCGGCGCCAATACACGGTTTTTCTGCCGGCGCCTGCGCGCGGAGCTCCCCGGCGCGCGCCTCTTGGTGCTGACCCCGGCGCCGGCACACCAGCGCTCGCAGGAGGCGGCCGCGCGGCTGCGCGAAGCCGGCGCCAACGACGTCGCCTATGGCTTGCGCGAGGCGAGCGAGCTCCTGCTCGGCGCAAAGGCGGCCGTGAAGCCAGAGAGGGCAACCGCTTCCAACGCCCGGCCCACAGGCTGACACCCGGGCGTCCGTGCCCGCGATGCGCAGCCGGTGAACAAAACGACGCCCCCGCGAACGGGCGCGTTCCATGAGACGCTGGGCTTCGAGTTTTGAACGCGAAGCTCCTCATCGACTCGATCGTTCACCAGACGACGGTCTTGATCGGCCAGCTGTCCACGGCCGCCGGCCTGCGCGCTCCGCTGGCTCACATCGCCGACCAGGTATTCCTGGAGCTGTCGCGCGAAATCGAAGCGCAAGGGGTGTCCCGCAAAGTGGCGGCCGACATGTTCGGCATGGCGCTCCGTACGTACCAAAAGAAGGTCCAGCGTGTCAGCGCCGGTACGACGGTTCGAGATCGCACGCTGTGGCAAGCGGTGCTCGAGTTCCTCACCAGCCGCGGCAGCGCCTCGCGACGGGCCCTGCTGGAGGAGTTTTCGCGTGACGACCCCGTGAATGTCGGCTCGGTGCTGAACGATCTGGTCGCGAGCGGCCTCGTCTCTCGCACGGGCAGCGGCGAAGCGACCGTGTTCACCATCACGCAGGAAAGCGAGTTCTTGGAGGTGCTGCGCGCCGAGCGCCGTGAAACGCTCGCTCCGATCGCGTGGGCCCTGGTGTATCGGTCGGGCGGCATGACGCGCGCGGCGTTGCGCGATCGCCTGGCTGTGCCCGACGGCGAGCTCGGGGAGGCGCTGGACCTGCTCGAGCGCGAAGGCCGCATCGAGCGCACGGGGGCGGGCGATGCGGCGAGCTATCATTCGTCGTTCCTCGTGTTGCCCCTCGAGGCCGAACACGGCTGGGAAGCGGCGGTCTTCGACCATTTTCAGGCGCTGGTGCGCGCCGTCGGGGTCAAGCTCCGGCGCGGCACGCCGCGAGCGCACGCGGCCGACGTCACGGGCGGCGCCACGCTCACGTTCGTCGTCGACCGAGACCACCCGTTGCGCGAGGAAGCACTCGGCCTCTTGCGCCGCGTGCGAACCGACGTGAACGACCTCTGGCAGCGGGTGCAGGCACACAACGCGACGCACGAGCTTTCGGAAGACCAGACCGAAATCCTCTTCTACTTCGGACAAGCGGTGACGGACTCCGATGACGAGTGAGCGACGAGCGCGCCCGGCGGGCGACACAGGACGGTCTCGCGGCTCGTCGCGTTACCTGTGCGCCGCGTTCGCCTGCCTCCTCGCGGGATCGGTGAGCCTGGTCCCGGGCTGTGGCGGACCGAAGACGGACACGCCGATCGGCAGCAACACGAACTGGCTCACGGCCTGCGACGAAACCGCGGCGTGCACGGGCGAGGCGGCGTGCGTCTGCGGCGCCTGCTCGCTCGAATGCCGCGCCGACGCGGATTGCGGCCGGATTTCGGGCGCTCGCTGCGTGCTGGTCGCCGAGCCGGCGGCCCGCTCGCAGTGCAGGAGCGACACCCCGTCGCTCGCGCTCGGGATCTGTCTCGAGAGCTGCCAGCCGGGGAGCTGCCCGCTCGAGCAGTCGTGCGTGGACGGTGCCTGTGTCGTCAGCGAGCCGCTCGGAGCCGAGCTGTGCGCGGGGCTCCCCGCGCCGGACGCGGCGGAGCGGACGCGACAAGACGGCTTGCTCGAGCTGATCGCGGGGCTGCGCAGCGCGGGTGGTGTCGATTGCGGCGGCCCCGAGCCGTCCGCTGGAGTGGCGCCGCTGCGTTGGGATGCGCGACTCGCCTGCGCGGCACGGGCGCTCGCCGGCGACATGGCCGCGACGCGCCGCCAAAGCTTGGTCGATTCCGGCGGACGCGACACGGTCACGCGGCTCGGCCTCGCCGGCTACACCCCGCGCGTCTGGGCCGAATCCTTCGCGCTGGTACCGGGCGACGAGCAGGCGGCGCTCACGACGATGCTCCGCGACCAGGGCAGCTGCCTGTCGCTCGTGAGCGCGGGCTTCACTCAGATCGGCGTCGGCAACGAGGATGACGCCTACGTGGTGACCATCGGCAGCGAGTAGTGGAGTCGAGAAAAGGCCGCGCCCGTTCGGAGCCAGCGGAATATTCTTCGGGCAGTGTCGAATTGGACACCTTTTCGAGTAGCCGCAGCGCCCGCACCCTTGGCCCATGCAGCGCGTTCACGAGCGGATTCTCCTCCTGACCTCGTTTCTGTTCGGCTGCGCCGGTCCTGATCCGACGACCGAGAGCGTGGAACGAGCCGTGCTGGCCATGGACGTGTGCGGCGAGACCGTGCCGGCGGATCGCGCGGTGGACGGCATTCCCGCCTACGCGCAGTGCGACGACACGACGAACGCCAGCATCTGGTCCAACAACGGAATCGATACCAGCACCACTTCTCTGGGGAACGACTGGATTCAGACGCAGCGCGGCGGCGGCTACCAGTGCACCGAGTTCGCGTATCGCTACATGCACTTCCGCTGGCAAGTCGACTACCGGCACGGCGATGCCCGCGAGTGGTGCGACGGCGATCTACCGAGCACGCTCGTGAAGACCACGACTCCCACGCACGGTGATCTCATGGTGTTCGACGCGGGCGTATGCGGGGCGGACGACAGGACCGGTCACATCGTCGTCGTGGATGTCGTGGACACGTCCGGCAGCAGGGTCACCATCGTCGAAGAGAATCGCGCCGGGCGCCGCAGCGCGAACACGAGCTGCGCGACCTGTTTTCTTCACGCCGTCGCCAACGACGGTAGCCCGCCCACGGCGGGCAACGGCGGCGGCGGAGCCGGCGGCAGCACGATGGGCGGCGGCGAAGGCGGTGCGCCGATCGCGGGCGCTGGGGCGGGCGCAATCGGCGGCCGCCCGACGGGCGGAGGCGAGGGCGGTACGTCGAATGCGGGCTCACCGAGTGGTGGTCGGGAGCCTGTCGCAGGCGCGGGCGGTGCGGGACGGCCCGGGGAGAGCGGCGGCGGCGCTGCGGTAGCCGGAGGCGGCACGTCGACCGGCGGCGCGGGAGCGGCGAACGCGGGAGCTCCGAACCAGTCCGGTGCGGGCAGCAGCGCGGCTGCAACGAGCGGGGGCGGCACGGGCGGGGGATCGCCCGGAACCTCGGCCGGAGCGACGCATGCCGCGGGGCAGCCACAAGCCGCGGCCGGTGCGGCCACGACGGGGAACCCGGATGCGCCCGCCGACACGCTGTCGGAATCCGAGAGCTCGGGTGGCTGCGGCGTCGCGACACGCGGGGCTGCGTCGCCGGCCGGCTGGCTCTCGGGACTCCTCCTCGGCTTCGTCGCGGTGTGGAGGCGACGCCCTCGTCTCGCGCTGGCTGGTGCAGTGCAAAAGAGATAGTGGCGTGGGCGCCGCACTACCCGCGATGGCCCTCGAAGCTGCGCGTTGAGCCCGTGGCACGACAGTTGCCCCGTGTTCCCGCATGCGAACTCAGGAAGTCTCTCGTTCGTCGGTGATCACCGCGCGCTCACGGCGCTCTGAATCGGCCCCGCGCTCTCAGGAGCCAGCCCGTGCCTCGCAGGCGCTCGCCTACGCTCCACCGCTGGTCGCGCTTCCGGCGCTGGGGCTCGGCGTCGCGGGCCTGCTCGGGCGAGGACCGGCGTTGCTCCGGCGACATCCTGTCCTGTCGGCTGCCCTCGCCTGTGGCGGGATGGTCGTACTCGCCAAGTCGCAGTTCGATCGATTCTTCTTGGAGGAGCCGAACTACGAGGTGGTGCAACGGCTCAACGGGCTGGAGGTTCGGCTGTATTCCCAGCGGAACGTGGCGGAGACGACCGTGAACGCCGGCACCTTCGACGAGGCGCGCAGGCAAGGGTTTCAGCGTCTTGCCGACTACCTCTTCGGGGAGAACGTGCCGGGCGAGAAGCTCGCAAGAACC
>DASXWF010000679.1:0-1699 GCA_036503835.1 Polyangiaceae bacterium
GCTCCAGTGTGACCGGCTGCGAATTCGTGGTGCAGAGCGGAGCCGAGCTGCCGTCCGCCGCGTTCCAGAATTTGACTTCCAGGTTACGAGTCCCCGTCAGGGCCGTTCCGTCCGGCGCTTCGAGCCTACCCGCGTAGGCGAGCGCGCCCGTCTCGGGGATGCCGTCAGCGCGCGAATGCCCTGCGATGAACGCCGCGCCCAACGCGACGAGAGCGCTCGCGTACGATGCCCACTTGAACGATTGCTTCATTGACGAAAACCTCCGGTCACGCAGACCGTGCCGCCCGCGACCGCAGCGCAGCTCCTCGGCCTGAATTCGAATCCGTGCTCGCTCACGCGGACCGCGCCCGCGCCCGTCCCCTGCCGCACCGTCACGAGCCCGCCCACGACACGCGCGACCGCGCAGGCCGTCGCGCACTCACCCTCTCCGCCGGCGCTCGCCTCGCTCCCTCCGGCCGAACCAGCCAGTCCACCGGAAGCTCCGGAATCCCCGGCTTCGGCACGACGACCACCGCTCTCGAAGCTCGACCCACCCGAACCTTCGCCAGGTTCGCCGCCGGCACCGGCGTTCGGCTCATGAACGCCGCCGCCGGACCCGGCCGCGGGCGATCCACCCTGGCCGCTCTTGCCCGCTCCGTCTCCCGCTTGTCCAGCCGAACCGCCGCGCCCCGAAGTGCCCCGCCCCGCGCGCCGTTGCTCCTCGTCTCCGCAGGCAGCGGCGACGAGCGCGACCAACGCGAAGGGAACCACGATGGAACGGAAGCTTCGACTTGCCGGCATGTGCCCTCGAAACGCCTGTTGGCGTTCCACGACTCAATAGGACCTCCGTCACGCGGAGAGCAATGGTCAGTTCCTCCAGGACGTGGTCATTTCCTGGAGATCGTCGCGTGTCCGTCGCTATTCGGAGTCGGCGAGAGCCCTGGCGGCGAGCTCGGTGCGCGACCCCACGCGCATCTTTCTCAAGAGGCTCGCGAGCTGGTTCGCGACCGTACGCAGGCTCGTCCCGCGCCGCGCGGCGATCTCGCGATTGGAATGCCCGTGCAATACCTCGTCGAGAATCTCGCGCTCGGCGCGCGTCAGTTGCGGTTGCGGTGAGCTCGCCGAGCTCGCGATCACACGCAGATCCGAGCGTCCGAGGGCGCGCGGCAGTCCCGCGGCGTCGCGCCAGAACAGAGGGAGCGCCTTGACGGAGCGCAACCCGAGCTTGTTCACCACGGTGCTCGCGATCGACGCGACCGTCGAAGCCTGAATCCCGAGCTGCGCGGCGATGCTGACTTGGCTCGTACCTTCGGCGAGCAGCGCGCACACCTCTCGCTCCCTGGGCGAGAGCCGCCGCGGATCCAGGACTCCGGCCGGATTGCGGTAAGCGACGATGAAGCGCCTGCCGTCGCTGTCGAACCGCTCCACGAGTGACCAGCGCCCTTCGATGAGCGCGTCGCGCGCCGAGGAAGTCTCGGCGGCTTCCTGCTCGCGTTCCCGGTGCAGCGCCAGCACGGCCGCGTGCAGCGCCTGGCGCGCAGGGGTCGGCTCCGCCATGCCCTGCGCGTTCAGGCAGCGGCCACCCGGGTCGAACAAGGCTTCCGCACTCGCGGTATCGAGCGCGAGCCCGGTCAGCGAGCGCCGCAAACGGAGCCCGGCGCCCACGTGTGGCAGCACCTTCTTGGCCAGCCAGCGGTCCCGCGGGCGAGCACCGCCGTAC
>DASXWF010000680.1:0-5271 GCA_036503835.1 Polyangiaceae bacterium
CGCGCGGCGGCGTGACGTGCGCTTCCGGCATTCGAGACGCCGCGGGGCTTGCCACGAGATCGCCGGGTAGAAAACGACACAGCTCCGCACTCGCCCTTTTCCTCGGTTTCAGCGCGCGGCACGCGCGAACCGGGTCGAAAAGATCTCAGGAGCGCCCGTGCTCCTGCCCCCGCTTGCGCGAATTTCGCGCAGAAGCGCGCTCGGCACGCGGGCTGCAAGGGGCTCGGGTGCGAGTGATGCGAAGTTGGCGCGCTTGGACTCGACCCAGAAACACGGCGCGATCGCCGAGGCCATCTTCGGCTATTGCGCGATCCATCCGCGCGCCGCGGACACGCTCGAAGGCGTTCGCGGCTGGCTCCCGGCGGAGCTGCAGTCGGTCCTGCGCAGCGAGCTCGAAGCGGCGCTCGGCTCCCTCGTGCGCGCCGGAACGCTCACGCAGCGGCCCCTGGCCGACGGCAGCGTCGTCTACTTCTGCAGCCCGCCCACGCCCGGGAATCCTGAGCGCGTGAACCCGTGAAGACCCAAAGTGGCCAGCCAAAACGCCATCGCAGCCGTCGGGCAGTCGATTCTCGGCTTGCTGCAGGACGCGTGCCCGCGCGGCGAATTCCCGAGCGCGCGCTTCGAGCTCTACCAGTCCGCGAACTTCGACAAACCCATGGACGAGGGCGTGTCGCTCTACCTGTACCGCGTGGCGGTGAACGGTACGCGCCGCAATCCGCCGCCGCGCGTCGTCGACCGCAAGCAGTATCGGTCCGCGCTGCCGGTCGACCTCTTCTACATGCTCACGCCCTGGGCGAAGACCGCCGAGCGCCAGCACCGCCTGCTCGGCTGGGCGATGCGCACCCTCGAAGAGACACCCACGCTGCCCTCGGGCCTGCTCAACCACTACGCCGTGCCGGAGCACGACGCGTTCGCGGACGACGAGACGGTCACGATCGTGCTCGAGCAGATCTCGGTCCAGGACATGTTCAATCTCTGGGACTTCGCGAAGCAGAACATCCAGGTCTCGGTCACGTACGCCGTGCGCTTCGTGCCCATCGACTCGATCCGCTTCGAGGACCACGCGGCCCGCGTGCAGACGCGCGTGGCCGTCGTCGGAAAGCAGGCGGCGCCGTGAGCCTGGCGCGCGTTCCGAGCGCGCGGGTGCTGAGCCCCGACGTGGTGTCCCGCAGCGCGGCGCTCGGCGTGCGCTTCTTCGACCCGGTGACGAAGAGCTTCGTGGCCGACGGCCTCAGCGTGACGGCGACGACGCTGCTCGCGCCGCCGATCCGCTGCCAGGCCCAGCGCAACCGCTCGCACGTGTTCGTGTTCCACCGGCTGCCGGGTCTCGCGCGCTTCGAGTTCTCCGAGGCGGCGGAGGGCGAGGCATTCAGCGAGCCCGGCGTCGATTTGCGTATCGAAGTGAGCGACGGCCTGGATCGCTTCCTGCCGTTCTCGTTCGAAGCCGGCGCGCCCGAGCGCGGCCTCTTCGCGCTGCGCTGCGTCGACTCGCCGCTCTCGCCGCTCGCGGACGATCCTGCCGTGGACCTGTTCTCGGCGCCCGCCCGCGAACCCGGAGCGCTCTTCGCGCGGGTGCGGGCCGAGCTCTGGGATCCCGATCAGGACGCGCCGGCGGCGTGGGCCTACGTCGAGGCGCAGGTCGAGAACGGACCGACCGTGCGCGGCCTGGCGGACGAGCGCGGCCGCGTTGCGCTGTTCTTCGCTTACCCGGAGCCGATCGACCTCGTGCCCGGCACGTTCTCGCGCCCGCTCGCCCTGAGTCCGCCGCTCGTCGAGCAGCGCTGGAACGTAGAGCTCGCGGTCCACTACGCGCCCGAGCGGCCGCCGCCGAAGGTCCCGGACCTTTGTAGCGCGTTTTCCCGACCGAAAGCGCTGTTGTGGGCCGACTTCGCGCGCACGGTCCCCCTCGAGCCGCTCGAGCTGCGCTTCGGTCGCGAGCTCGTCGCAAGGACCGGCGGAGGCGCGCGTCTTTGGGTGACACCCGCCTAATGCAGCGGAAGTGAGATGAGATCAATTTCGAAAAGAGCTGCACCAGGGCGGACGCGAAGCGGACGCGGGTTCCGGGGCGCTAGCCCCGGCACAAAGATTTGGGCACGCCCCGCGCAGCGGGGCCAATCATCGCTCGCGATGATTGCGCGCATCTCATGCGCGGTGCCCTAGCACCATCAGGCAGGAGAACACGATGCCAGAGTATCTCGCACCGGGCGTATTCGTCGAAGAGACCTCCTTCCGCTCCAAGAGCATCGAGGGAGTGAGCACCACCACCACGGGTTTCGTCGGCCCGACGCGCTTCGGTCCCGTCGACCTGCCGAACGAGATCATCACCAGCGTCGGCGAATTCGAGCGCACGTTCGGCAACCGTCGGCGGCTCGTGTTCGCGAGCGGCTCGAGCCGCGCGACGCTCCACAACTACACGTGGCACGGGGTGCGCGCGTTCTTCGAGGAGGGCGGCAAGCGCCTCTACGTTTCGCGCACCTTCCGCCGCAACGACGACGCGACGTACCTCGGCATCGACGCGAGTATCTCCGTGACCTCGAACCCTTCCGGTTACGCGGACGGGCACGCTCGCGCCCTGCTCGAGGCCGGCGCGAGCGACCCCAAGCGGACGCTCGCGATCACCGCGCGCTACCCGGGCGCAGCCGGGAATCTGGAGCTGCGCTTCACGCTGCGTGTCGGGCAGAACGTGCTGTCCTTCGATCAGCTCGGCAAGGGCCGGGTCGGAGGCTTGAACGATCGCGACGTGGTGATGATCCGCGACACGCTCTCGCCGATCGGGAGCCCGCCCGGCAGCGGTGAATTCTACATCGCCGCCTGGAATACGGTCAGCCGCGACTGGGACTTCACGCCGGACAGCGGACAGGCCCTGCACCTGTCGAACTTCCAGGCGGCGGACGGTCTCGAGATTCGCATCCTGACACTCGCCGTCACTGCCACGGACGACGAGGGCACGTCGATCACCTGGGACGGCGTCGCGCTCGACAAGGGCCACACCGTCAACGGGTTGAACGACTCGCTCTACGAGCGTTTCCGTTACCACGCCGACGAC
Organism: Polyangiaceae bacterium; assembly: GCA_036503835.1. GTDB lineage: Bacteria > Myxococcota_A > Polyangia > Polyangiales > Polyangiaceae > PMG-095. The sequence goes on from DASXWF010000680.1 coordinate 3,047, forward strand.
CCCACGCGCGGCGCGGAGCTGCCCATCGTCGTGAACCAGGGCAATCTGGAGGACGGCCTCGACGTCCTCTCTGCCTTCCTGAGCGCGAGCGTCGCGCGCGGCGGCAGCCCGCTGCTCGAGCTCGAGCTCACGGATCCGGACTCGACCGAAGACGCGCGTTCGCTCCCGGTCGTGCTCGAGGGCGGCAACGACGGCATGCGTCCGACCGCCGACGAGTACGCCGGGCTGACGATCCCGAACAGCACGCGCCGCACGGGCCTCTTGCAGTTCGAGGACGTCGAGGACATCTCGATCGTGGCGGCCCCGGGATCGACCTTCGGGTACGAGAACGGCTACAACGCGGACGGGGCGACGATCACGAACCTGCTCATCTCTCACTGCGAGCGAATGCGATATCGCATCGCGGTGCTGGATAGCGGCAACGGCCAGACCATCGCGCAGGTCCGCGCCATGCGCGCGCGGCTCGACTCGAAGTACGCGGCGCTCTATTACCCGTGGGTGAAGGTGCTGGATCCCGTCACCCGGGAGCAGATCTTCTTGCCGCCGAGCGGGTTCGTGTCGGGCATCTACGCACGCAACGACGTGAATCGAGCCGTTTACAAGGCGCCGGCGAACGAGGTCGTCAATCTGGCGCTCGGCTTCGAGCACCTCTTGAACAAGGCACAGCAAGAGGTGCTGAACCCCGAGGGCATCAACGCCTTCCGCTTCTTCGAGGGCAGGGGCTTCCGGCTCTGGGGCGCGCGCACCGTGAGCTCGGATCCCGAGTGGAAGTACGTGAACCTGCGCCGTTACTTCGCCTACCTCGAGCGCTCGATCGACAAGGGCACGCAGTGGGCGGTGTTCGAGCCGAACGGCGAGGCGCTCTGGGCCAACGTCCGGCGCACCGTCGAGGACTTCCTGCTCAACGAGTGGCAATCCGGAGCGTTGCTCGGCGACAAACCGGAGAAGGCCTACTTCGTGAAGTGCGATCGCTCGACGATGACGCAGAACGACCTGGACAACGGCAGGCTGATTTGCCTGATCGGCGTCTCGCCGCTGCGCCCCGCGGAGTTCGTGGTCTTCCGCATCGGCCAGTGGACGGCCGACGCGAAGAAGTAACGGGTCGGCCCGGCCGGCACCGCATCGGTTCAAGGAGGAATCATGGCTATCCCGCGCGAGCGACCGTACGTTCAATTCAACTTCCTGGTCGACCTCGGCACCGGCAGCACGGACGGGCCGGACGCCGGCTTCCAGGAAATCAGCAACATCGGCATGGAAGTGACGGTTGCCGAGTACCGGAACGGCAACGAAAAAGAGAACAGCGTCCGCAAGATCACCGGCCTGAACAAGGCGACCGACGTGACCATGAAGCGCGGCGTGATCGGATCGTTGAACCTCTACAACTGGCTCAATCAGATCCGGAACGGTGACCAGTCCGCGCTCCGCACCGTCACGATCCAGCTTCAGAACGAGGACCACACGCAGGTCGTTCAGACCTGGAAGCTCCTGCGCGCGCGCATCATCAAGCACATCAGCGGCCCCATGAACGCGAAGGGCACGGACGTGGCGATGGAGGAGCTCACGGTTTCCTACGAGCGGCTGGAGATGGAGTAGCGGCGCATGCCGGATGGTTCCCGCACCAGCGAACGCCGACGGAGCGCTGCGCGGAGGCGCCTGCCGGGCGTGCGCTTCGAAGCGGTAACGCCCGCCGTGGCCGAAGCGCTGCCGCGCATGGACGTGGCGGCGTTCGTCGGGTTCGCCGCATCGGGGCCGATCGACGTGCCGGTCGCCGTCGAGGATATCGCGGACTTTCACGCGATTTTCGGCGAAGACGCGCGGATCGCCTGGGACGCCCAGCGGGGCGAGCTCGTGTCCGCGAACCTCGCGCCGTGCGTGCGCGCGTTCTTCCGGAACGGCGGTGTGCGCTGCTGGGTGGTGCGGGTCGCGCGGCGGCCGAACGAGCCCGGCGCCGGCCCGTTCGCACGCGTCAATCGATTTCGGCTCGCGGGCGTCCAGCATTGGGTGCCCGGGACCGAGGAGCTTCGCGACGCGTTCGTTGAGGCTCGTTCGGAAGGAAGCTGGTCGGACGCGCTGAGCGTGGGGGTGTCGCTCGAGTCCAAGAGCGTCGTCCTGCATCGGAGCGACAGGGAGTTTCGATCGCTCGTGCTCTCCACGGGCGGGGGCGACCGCGTCCTTCCGGGCGATCTCGTGCGCATCAGCTTCCGCTTGCCCTACTCGGGAGCGCT
>DASXWF010000681.1:0-1815 GCA_036503835.1 Polyangiaceae bacterium
AACGCGTAACCGCGAAAGCGCGGCGCGCCCTTCGGAAACCCCGAGCGCACCGCCAGCACGAACAGCACGCCGAACACCAGCGAAAGCGCCACCCACGGCGCGTGCTCCCCGAGCGACACGAGGTAGCGCGCGAGCGGAGCGTCCGCGTGCCAGCGAAAAGCCTCCCGGAACGTCACAACGTCAGCACGACCTTACCGACGCTCGTCCCCGAATGCAGCAACCGATGCGCCTCGCTCACCTTGTCGAACGGAACCCGCGTCAGCTCGGGCGCGCGCAGCTCCCCGCGCTCGAGCGCCCCCACCAGCTCGGCGATCGCAGGCTGAAACAGCGCGAGCTCGTCGAAAAGATACGACAAATTGAACGCGACCACGCCCGTGTTGTCGTCCGTCATCGCGAGCGGGCTGAAGCGCGGCGTCCCGAGCCAGCCGAACCCCGCGCGAAACAGCGGCAGGCGATCGCTCCCGCGCTTCAGCAGCGTGTGGAACCCGTACACCACGAGCCGCCCGCGCGAGCGCAAATGCCGGTAACTCTGCCGCAACGTCTCCGCCCCGTTCGCGTCGAACACCGCGTGGAACCCCTGTGGCATCGCGCGTTCCACCGCCGGCCACAGCGCCTCCCGGCTCTTGTCGATCACCACGTCCGCGCCGAGCGCCTGCACGCTCGCGACCTTGTGCGACGCGCCGACCACCGCCACCACGAACAACCCCGCGCGCTTCGCGAGCTGCACGAGCGCGCTACCGACGCCGCCCGCCGCCGAATGCACCAGCACCGCTTCACCGCTTCGCAACCGGCACTGATCGGCGAGCGCGTACCACGCCGTCAGAAACACCACCGGGAACGCGGCGGCCTCCGCGAAGTCGAGCGCATCCGGCATGCGCACGACTTGCACCTCCGGGAGACAGATGTGGCTCACGTAACCGCCGAAGCGCGTCAACCCGAGCACCCGGTCCCCGGTACGCAAAGCGCTTACATTGGCCCCGGCTCGAGTCACCACCCCGGAAATTTCGAAGCCCGGCGTGATGGGCCAGCCGACGTACTTCTTCGCCGACCCGTAGAGCCCCATCCGCACCACGAGATCCGCAAAATTCACCCCGGCCGCGCGTACCTCCACGAGCACCTCACCGGGCGCGGGCTCCGGATCCGGCGCCGACTCGAGCTCGAGCCGCGAAACATTCCCAGGCCGGCGAACCAACACCTTACGCATCGGTCGTTCGACTAGCCGCACCAGGAATCGTGTGCAATCCTGAACTCGTGCGTGGAGGACCTTCGCGGGACTCCTGCGCATGGTGGCGCAACGGTTTCTGACACGTACGCCCCGCTGGGGGGGCAGACGCAAGCCTGCCCCAAACGAATGGCGAAGAATCCGGGCGGCAGAAGCATCGTAAGCGCGGTCCGCGAAACCCTGGACAGCGTCGTCAGTCCGAGCGTGCGCGACACCATCCTCGCGCGCGCCCTCGCCGACTTCCGCCGCAAAGAAGTCCCGACCGAGCCTGCGGAGCTCGACCAATTCGTCCAGGGCCCGCTCCACGACTCCCTCGTCCGCTCCCTCGGCGCAGAGCTCGGCACCTCGGTCTCCACGGAGCTCGAGCGCATCGTCAACCTCGCCGCCAAGGACGCCGCCGCGCGCTCGAGCCGCCGCCCCGACTCCGTCCGCCCCGGCAAGCCGAGCGCCCAACTCCCGCCCACCAACCCGCAGCCCGGCAGGCGCCGCAACTCCCGCTCCACCATGCCCTCGCGCGGCACCGTCCCGGCGGTCAGCGCGCCCCCCATGGACGAACACTGGCTCGAACACCAGCGCCGCGGCATCGCGCCCAC
>DASXWF010000682.1:0-1978 GCA_036503835.1 Polyangiaceae bacterium
CTGCCGCCGTTGCCCGCAGCAGCGCAGCAACCGCCGCCCTTCCCGCAGGCCGCGCCACCTTTCCCCGAGGATTCCGACGAGCCCACCATCGCGCGTCCCTCGTCCCCCCCACCGGAAGTCACTCAACCGCTGGCCGCCGCCGTCGCCCCGACGAACGGAGCCCCGAGCGCCGTGCCCTCGCACCAGAGTCCCAGCGTGGGGACCGCCCCTTATGCGCCTCCGGTCGCCGCGCCCCCGGCGTATGCACCCGCCGCCGCATACGGGCCCGCTGCAGCGGCGGCGTCGGCGCCAGCCGCCGCGCCGGCGTACCCGGCGGCCCCGGTGTCGACGCCCACGGCGTCAGCGCGACCGTACGCGCGCGTCAACACGCCGGAGCCGTTCACCGCCGGTGTTCCCGTCGCAGCGCCAGCCGCGACGAACGGCGTGCCTTCCGTGTTCAAGGCCGTGCGGGCGAGCGTGGAGCGCACCGCTGAGAACGGAGTGTTTCGCGTCCGGGTGCTCCGCGCCGACGAGCCGGCGAGCGAGGCCGATCAGGAAGCGCTGATGGTCTTCCTGGATCCTACGGCGGATCCGTTCTGAGTTTCGTCGCCCCCGGCAACGTCCACTCAGTAGTTCTGCGAGCGGGTCTATGGTATCGGCCCGCCATGCCCGAGATCCTTCAAGTCAGTGCGCGAGAAATTCTCGATTCGCGGGGTAACCCGACGGTCGAGGCGGAAGTCCAAACGTCGAGCGGCAGCGGCCGCGCCGCGGTGCCGAGCGGCGCCTCGACCGGTGTGCACGAGGCCGTCGAGCTTCGTGACGGTGACAAGAAGCGCTTTCTCGGCAAGGGCGTGCTTTCGGCCGTTCAGAACGTGAACGACAAGCTCGGCCCCGCGATCGTCGGAATGAGCGTGCTCGACCAGGCCGGCATCGACCAGCGCCTGATCGAGCTCGACGGCAGCCCGAACAAGGGCAAGCTCGGCGCGAACGCGATTCTGGCGATTTCGATGGCGGTAGCGCGCGCGGGAGCCGACGTCGTCGGCTTGCCGCTCTGGCGGTACCTCGGCGGCGCCCAGGCGCGCGTGCTGCCGACGCCCCTCATGAACATCGTGAACGGCGGCGCCCACGCGGACAACGGGCTCGAGATTCAGGAGTTCATGATCGTCCCGCACGGCTTCGAGACCTTCTCGGAGGCGCTGCGCTGCGGCGTGGAGGTGTTCCACTCGCTGAAGAGCCTGCTCAAGAAGGAGGGTCTCACGACCGCCGTCGGCGACGAGGGTGGTTTCGCTCCCCGGCTCGCCTCGAACGAGGAGGCCATCCAGCGCGTGCTGCGCGCCATCGGCGACGCCGGCTACGAGCCGAAGAAGCAGGTGTCGATCGCGCTCGACTGTGCCGCGAGCGAGTTCTTCAAGGACGGCAAGTACACGTTCGACAAGAAGCAGGTCACGCCCGCCGAGCTCGCGGACATCTACGTGTCGCTCGCGCAGAAGTACCCGCTCGTCAGCATCGAGGACGGCTTCGCCGAGGATGACTGGGACGGCTGGAAGCTCATCACCGAGAAGCTCGGTTCGAGCGTCCAGCTCGTCGGAGACGATCTGTTCGTCACGAACCGCGAGCGACTCGCGCGCGGGATCGAGGGCAAGATCGCGAACAGCATCCTGATCAAGGTGAACCAGATCGGCACCCTGACCGAGACGCTCGAGACCATCCGCCTGGCCACGAGCGCCGGTTACACGTCGATCATCTCGCACCGGTCGGGCGAAACCGAGGACGCGTTCATCGCGGATCTCGCGGTCGCGACGAACGCCGGTCAGATCAAGACCGGCAGCCTCAGCCGCAGCGACCGCGTCGCGAAGTACAACCAGCTGCTCCGGATCGCGGAGGAGCTCGACGAGGGTCAGGTCTACTCCGGCCGCACGCCCTTCAACCGCCGCTGAAAATAGCCGCGTTTCGCGACGCTGCCGGGCCCGGTTTCTCTTCGGAGAGGCCGGGCCTCGTC
>DASXWF010000683.1:0-8805 GCA_036503835.1 Polyangiaceae bacterium
GGGACGGCCAAGGCACGGCACGGTGCCTCTCCTCCCCCCGAGCAGGCGAAGCCCGAAAAGCCGAAAAAGAAGCGCCGCCGCGAGCAGGAAGAGCCCGAGCTCTCGTCCGAGGACGCGGCCGAAGACGTGTACCAGGGCGAGGAAATCGTGCTGGACGAGTTCCTGCGGGAGTTCATCGTGCTCGAAATTCCGCCCTACCCTCGGCGTTCTGACTTGCCTTCGGCGGAAGAAAGCCTAAGCTCTCGCCCCCTCGCGGACCCCCCTGAGGAAAAACCGATCGATCCTCGACTCTTGCCCCTCCTCGGTCTTCGAGAGCGGCTCCGCGGATAGAGCACTGAAGGAAGCAGACCATGGCCGTACCGAAGCGACGCCTGAGCAGCAGCAAGCGCAACATGCGCCGCGCCAACCATGACAAGGTGGCCGTACCGAGCCTGGTGCCGTGCGCCAATTGCTCCGCACCGATGGTCCCGCACCGGGTCTGCCCGTCGTGCGGCCACTACAAGGGCCGAGCCGTTCTCAAGGTCGGCCCCACCTAACGAGCTGAACCGCCACGGCCGCTCACCAGAGCTGGTTGAACCATTTTTGGTGACGCCGACGGCCCGACGATCGTAGGAGAGACGCATGGGCAGAGCGCGGCCCGGAAGCCAAATCGTCGGCACGGGCGCCTATGCTCCGGAACGCGTCCTCACGAACCAGGATCTCGCGCGGATGGTCGACACCTCCGACGAGTGGATCCGCGAGCGCACGGGGATCCGCGAGCGGCGCGTGGCTCGCGACGGTGAAACGGCGAGCGACATGGCCCTCGCCGCGTCGCGCCGGGCCCTGGAAATGGCGGGGCTCACCGCGCAGGACCTCGACATGATCGTAGTCGGGACGGTGACGGGGGACGTGCCGATGCCCGCCTGCGCCGCGTTCCTGCAACGAAAGCTCGGCGTGACCCAGATCCCGGCCTTCGACATCTCGGCGGCCTGCGCCGGCTTTCTCTACGGCCTGTCGATCGGCGATCAGTTCATTCGGGGCGGTACCTGCAAACGCGTGCTCGTGGTCGGCGTGGAGCTCCTGAGCCGAGTGCTCAATTGGCAGGACCGCGTCACGTGCGTGCTGTTCGGCGACGGCGCCGGAGCCGCGGTGCTCGCGCCCGCCGGAGACGACGGCCGGGGCCTGCTCGCGTCGCGGCTCTACACGGACTCGTCCCTCGCCGACTCGCTGTGCATTCCGGCGGGCGGCAGCAACGAGCGCTTGACCCCCGAGTCGCTCGCCGCGCACCGCGACAAGGTGTTCATGATCGGTCAGGACATCTTCAAGATTGCGGTGAAGAACCTGACGCAGGCGTCCCGCGCGGCGCTCGAAGCCGCCGAGCTCTCGGCGGGCGACCTGACCTGGGTCGTGCCGCATCAGGCGAACCTACGCATCATCACGCAGGTCGCGCTGCGCTTGGCGATTCCGCTCGACCGCTTCGTGCTCAACATCGAGCGCTACGGCAACACCTCGAGCGCGTCCATCCCCATCGCGCTCGACGAGGCGCTGCGTGACGGTCGCGTCAAGCAGGGCGATACGATCCTGATGTGCGCGCTCGGCGCCGGGATCTCGTGGGGGAGTGCAATCGTACGGATCTGACGATGTCGACGGCTTGGCTTTTTCCGGGACAAGGAACGCAGACGGTCGGGATGGGCAAGGCGCTCGCGCAGGCTTCGCCGGCCGCGCGCGAGGTGTTCGAGCGGGCGGATCGCGCGCTCGGGTTCTCGATCTCCACGCTCTGCTTCGAGGGGCCCGAGGCCGAGCTCACGCTCACCAAGCACGCGCAGCCGGCGATCCTCACCGCCAGCATCGCGGCGCTCGCGGCGCTCCGCGAAGCGCGTCCCGAGCTCGCACCGCCGAGCTACGCCGCGGGGCACTCGCTCGGCGAGTACAGCGCGCTCGTCGCGGCGGGCGCGCTCGCGTTCGAAGACGCGGTGCGGCTCGTGCACCTGCGCGGGCGAGCGATGCAGGACGCGGTGCCGGAGGGACGCGGCGCGATGGCCGCCATCATGGGCGGCGAACCCGAGAGCGTGAGCGCGCTCTGCAGCGAAGCGTCCGGCGGCGAGGTCCTCTCGCCCGCGAACTACAACGCACCCGGTCAGATCGTGATCTCGGGGGCGGCCGCGGCGGTCGCGCGCGCCGTCGAGCTGGCCGGTGGCCGAAAGCTGAAGGCGATTCCGCTCAAGGTGAGCGCTCCCTTCCATTGTGCCCTGATGGCCCTCGCGGCCGCCGTGGTGCGCGCGGCGCTGGCCGAGATCCGCGTTTCCGCGCTCGAGTTCCCGGTGGTCTCGAACGTCGAGGCAAGGCCGAACTCGGACCCGGAGCAGGTTCGGGAGCTGCTCGTCCGGCAGATCGACGGCGCCGTCCGGTTTCACGAGTCGGTCGTGGCCATGGCGGAGGCCGGGGTCACGAACGGGCTGGAGATCGGACCCGGCAAGGTGCTGGCGGGGCTCGTGAAGCGCATCGACAAGCGAATTTCCGTGATTGGCTGCTTCGAACCGGACTCGTTCGCCGCAGTCTCCGCCTGAAGTGCGGCCGTTTTGTCCGCCCAGCGAACGGGCGCCCTCGGGGGCCGCCGGGCGGTGCTGCATACGGAGCTACGCACCTTCGGCTCACCGCGTCAGGCGAACGGAAACGCACAATCGGCTTTTCACGGGGAGCGGTCGTGCTAAACAGGCGCCCGCTCGATGTTCGACCTCAGCGGCAAAGTAGCGCTCGTCACCGGCGGCTCACGCGGCATCGGCCGCGCCACGGCCGAAGCGCTGGCTTCACAGGGCGCGCGCGTCGTTCTGAGCTACGTCGGCAACGAAGCTGCCGCCGGCGAAGCGGTGGAGGCCATCCGCCGCGCGGGACGCGAAGCCGAGGCCGTGCGCTTCGACGTGAGCGACGCGCCCGCTGCCGAGCAGGCGATCGCCGAAGTCGCCAAGCGGCTCGGCCGGCTCGACGTGCTCGTGTCGAACGCAGGCGTCTCGATCGACGGCCTCTTGCTGCGGCTGAAGGAAGAGGATTTCGACCGCATTCTGGCCGTGAACTTGAAGGGCGCGGTCGCGTGCGCCCGCGCGGCCATCAAGGTGATGATGCGCGCCAAGACCGGCCGCGTGCTCTTCATCTCGAGCGTCGTGGGCGAGATGGGCAATTCCGGCCAAACGGCCTACGCAGCGTCCAAAGCCGCCCTGTTCGGCGTCACGAAGAGCCTCGCGAAGGAGTACGCGTCGCGCGGCATCACCGTCAATTCCATCGCTCCGGGCTACGTGGACACCGACATGACGAGCGCGCTCACCGACGAGCAGCGCAAGAACGTCGTGGACGGCATCCCCCTCGGACGAACCGGCACGGCCCCCGAGATCGCGGCTGCCGCGGTCTATCTGGCGTCCGACGAAGCCGCCTACGTCACCGGGCAAACGCTGCGGGTGAACGGCGGCATGTACATGTAAAGACTTGGGATTTTTCTACACCCCTGAAAAACGCATGCAAGCGGGCAACTCACTGGTGTAGAGGCGCCCCAGAACGAAAGAGGCACCATGGCTGAAGGTCGCAACATCACGGCCGAAGTTAAGAAGATCATCAAAGAGCAGCTCGACGTCGACGAGAAGGACATCAAGCCCGAGTCCACCTTCATCGACGATCTGGGAGCCGACTCGCTCGGCCTCGTCGAGCTGGTGCTGGCCTTCGAAGAAGCCTTCGAGATCGACATCCCCGACGAGGACACGGAAAAGATCCGGACCGTCCAGGATGCGGTCGATTACATCGAGAAGCACCTCGCGAGCTGAGCTCCGCTCGCGCGACCCGCGGACTCGTTTCGAGTCCGCGCCGGCCGCGAGCAGGCAGTCCGGGAAGAAGGAATGGAGCGAGTCGTAGTCACAGGGCTCGGGCTCGTCACGCCGAACGGAATCGGCGTCGAGCAGAGCTGGCAGTCGCTCGTGAACGGCAAGAGCGCCGTCGGCCCGATCACGCTCTTCGACGGGCTCGAAGCCTATCCCACGCGCATCGCCGCGGAGGTGAAAGGCTTCGACCCGGCCGAGTTCATGGAGCGAAAGAAGATCAAGGAGGTCGCCCGCTTCATTCCGTTCGCGATGGCGGCGACCAAGATGGCGCTCGAGCAAGCCGATCTGGGCCTCTCCGACGAGGAGCGGGAGCGGGCCGGCGTGTTCATCGGCGTGGGACTCGGCGGGCTCGAGAACCTCGAGCGCTGCACGCTGACGCTCGAGCACAAGGGCCCCGGCAAGGTCAGCCCGTACTTCATCCCCTCCCTGATCGCCAACATGGCAGCCGGGCAGGTGTCGATCGCGTTCGGGCTGCGCGGCCCGACGCTCTCGCACACGAGCGCCTGCTCGTCGAGCGCGCACGCGATCGGCGAAGCGCTGCGCTGGCTGCAGCGCGGCGAAGCCGACGTCATGGTGGCGGGCGGCGCCGAGGCGACCATCTCGCCGATCGGCATCGCTGGCTTCAGCGCGATGTTCGCGCTCAGCCGCCGCAACGACGATCCGGAGAGCGCGAGCCGGCCCTGGGACAAGGACCGCGACGGCTTCGTGTGCGGCGAGGGCGCCGGCACGCTCGTGCTCGAGACGCTGACGCGCGCCAAGCGCCGCGGCGCACGCATCCTGGCCGAAGTGGTCGGCTACGCGGCGACGAGCGACGCGTTCCACATCACCAAGCCCTCGCCGAACGGCGCGGGCGGCGCGCGCGCCATGCGCCTCGCGCTCAAGGACGCGAAGTTCTCGCCCGATCAGATCGAGTACATCAACGCGCACGGCACCTCGACCCCCGCGGGCGACACCGAGGAGTCGAAGGCCGTGGTGGACGTGTTCGGCGCCCACGCGACGGACAAGAGGCTCTGGGTGAGCTCGACCAAGAGCATGATGGGCCACCTGCTCGGAGCCGCCGGCGCCGTGGAAGGCGGCGTTTGCCTGAAGGCGATCGAGACCGGCGTGATTCCGCCGACCATCAACCTCGTCAACCAGGATCCCGAGTGCGTGCTCGATTTCGTGCCCTTGAAGGCGCGCGAGCGGCGCGTCCGGCGCGTGATGTCCAACTCCTTCGGCTTCGGCGGCACCAACGCCTGCCTCATCTTTTCGGCATTCGACGGGTAATGCCGAAGGTTTCGTCCCGCCTCCCCGGCGCTCGCTGAGGACTGGCGGGACTCTCCCGAGTCCCCGACGTGCAATGCCCCTACTGCCGTGAGATGGAAACCCGCGTGGTGGATTCGCGCCTCGCAGCGGGGGGGACCGTCGTCTGGCGGCGGCGGGCCTGCGACGCGTGCCAGCGACGGTTCACTACGTACGAGCGGGTCGAGCACGCGCCCCCCGCCGTCGTGAAGAAGGACGGCCAGCGCGAGCCGTTCGACCGCGAGAAGATCCTGCGCAGCCTGCGCGTGGCCTGCAACAAGCGCCCGATTTCGACCGACGACCTCGAGGCCACGGCGGCCGCCCTCGAGCGCGAGCTCGCCGAAAGCGGCGAGAAGGAAGTCACCTCGCTCGTGATCGGCGAGCGCGTGATGGCGCGCCTGAAAGCGCTCGACGAAGTCGCGTACGTGCGTTTCGCCAGCGTCTACAAGTCCTTCCGCGACATCGACGAATTCAAGGCGGAGATGGACGCGCTCTTGCGCTCGCGGCGCGAGCCCGAGTCATGACCGACTTCGACGTCTTGCACATGACGCGGGCGCTCGAGATCGGGCGCCAGGGCGATCCTTCGCCGAATCCGCACGTGGGCTCCGTGGTGGCGCAGGGCGAACGCATCGTGGGCGAGGGCTTTCACTCGGCGGCGGGCGGCGATCACGCCGAGATCACGGCGCTCCGCGCCGCGGGCGCACAGGCCAAAGGCGGGACGCTCTACGTCACGCTCGAGCCCTGCAACCACGAAGGCCGCACGCCGCCCTGCGTCGATGCGGTGCTCGCGGCCGGCATCGCGCGCGTGGTGATCGGTTGCCGCGATCCGAATCCACGCGTGAAGGGCGGCGGCGGCGACCGCCTGAAGGAGGCGGGCGTCGAGGTGAAGCTCGGCGTGCTCGAGCGCGAAGCCAAGGACCTGATCCGGCCCTGGTCGCATTTCATCACCACGGGCAAGAGCTACCTCGCGCAAAAACTCGCGATCTCGCTGGACGGCCGCATCGCGACTCGCACGGGCGCCTCGAAGTGGATCACCTGCTCCGAGTCGCGAAACCGCGTGCAGCTCTTGCGCACCCAGCACGACGCGGTGCTGGTCGGCGTCGGTACGGTGCTCGCCGACAATCCGCGACTGACCGTGCGCGACGTACCCGGCCGCAGCCCGATCCGCGTCGTCGTGGACAGCAAGCTCCGGATCCCCGTCACGGCGCAGATCGTTCAGACCGCCGAGCAGACCCCCACCTGCGTGTTCACCGCACCGGCCGCCTCTCACACGGCCGAGGAGGCCCTCGTGAAGCACGGCGTGCGCGTGATTCGCGTTCCGGCGACGGCGGAAGGGCGCTGCGACCCGAACGCCGTTCTCGAGGAGCTCGCCTCGCGCGAAGTCGTCAACGTGCTCTGCGAGGGCGGCGCGGAGCTCGCTGGAACGCTGCTCGCCGCGGCGCTTCCGCGCGAGCTTCACGTCTTCGTCGCTCCCGTGCTGCTCGGCCCGCGCGGCCGTCCCGGAGCGGTGGATTGGGCCGGACCCGAGAGCCCGTCCGACGCTCCGCGCATCGAGCCGCAGCACTGGGAGCTCTGCGGGAGCGACGCTTACGTCTGGGGACCGCTCGTGTTTCCGAAGAAGACCAGCCGCACCAATCCCGGCGCCTAGGCGCGGCTCCCAGCCGTGCTCTTGCCTCGTGCCCGCGAGGGTTTAGACGCGAAGGGACGCTCGTGTACGGGCACGGGCGCGTTTACGGGGGTAGTGGCGAGCGGTTGGGGCAGGTGTTAGATTCTTCGGGGCAATGACCAACCGGAAAATCCTCGAATATCCGGACCCTCGCTTGCGTGAGGTCGGTGAGCCGGTCGCGGCGGTAACGCCGGAAATCCAGGCGCTCGTCGACGACATGGCCGAAACCATGTACGACGCGCCCGGTTGCGGCCTTGCTGCCACGCAAATCGGCGAAAAGCTACGGATTTTCGTGGTCGACTGCGCCGAGGAAGACGCGCCGAGCGAGCTCAAGGTCTTCATCAACCCGGAAATCCTGGAGAAGGACGGGCAGGTGGTCTGGGCGGAAGGCTGCCTGTCGTTCCCCGGCGCGCGGGAAGACATCAAGCGGGCCGAACGCGTGAAGGTGCGGGCCCTCGATCGCGCCGGCAAGCCGTTCGAGCTCGAAGCGGACGGCCTCCTCGCCGTGGCAATCCAGCACGAGACGGATCACCTGAACGGCGTGCTGATGATCGACAAGCTGAACGCGCTCAAGCGCCGCATGATGGGCAAGAAGCTCGCGAAGGCGCGCAAGGAACGCGACGCCGACGGCGACAGCGAACAGGCCGCCGAAGCCGAGTGAAGGCTCACCAGCGCTGAGCGCCCGGCACGAGGGCTCGGGGCTCAGCGCGAGAGCGGGCGCGAGAAGAGCGCCGAGTCGATCTGAATGCCACGCGCCCGCAGCGTTTCCGCGAGGCGCGGCGGCGTACCACTCGGACTGAACGTCCCTTCGATCACGCCGCCTGCGGCGGTGCGGTCGGCGATGAAACTGAAAATGTCGCTGAGCTGAAAGCCTTCGGCCCCGGTGCCCGCGACCTCGCTCACGCGCAGGACTCGATAGCGACCGTCGCGAAGCTGGGCGATCTCGACCACCACGTCGAACGAGCTTGCCACGAGCTCGCGCGAGGACAGCGGATTCACTGCGGACCCGAGCGTCGACAGCTCGGCCGTCAGACGGGCGAGCGCGCGCCCGAGCCCGGCGCCCACGCGCGCGGCGACCACGCCGTCCGCTCCGTCACCGATGGCCTCGATCACCGCACCGATCAACGGCGCGCGCGTGAGGTCGGCGATCAGCCGCGAGCCCGGGACACGACCGGCGAGCTCGACCGCGCGCTTCAGGCGCTCCGGCGGCAGCCCCGCGTCGACGCGAGGCATCGCCGAAAACGGGGGACTCCCGGTCTCGGAGATCCAGATGGGCGTGCCGTCGACCTGCGCCATCGCGAGCGCGCCGAGCAGCGTTTCCGGACCGCCGTCGCGAGCACCGACGACGAGGATGTTGAGCCGGGCGCTGATGCAGTGCTGCAAGAACGTCGCGATCGCGCGGGAGATGGTGCCGCGGCGCACGAGCTCCTCGAGCGTCAGCGTCGTGCGGCGCGGCCGGCGTACGACGAGCACCGTACCTTGCGTGGTGCCCGCGCCCACGAGCGCCTGAAGAATCGATCCGTTCGGCAGGCGCCGCTCGACGTTGATCTCGTCGGAGCGGAGCGGGACGCCGGACTCTTCGCACAGCCGGTGCAGCGCCCAGCCGAGAGAAAGCTCGGAAGAAAAGCCCGGTTCGACTGCGTTCGGCCGGCCCGAGCGCGAGAGGATCACCCGATCGAAGCGCGGCACACCGATCTCGACGATGGTCGAGTCCTTGAGCGGCTCACCGAGCGGACCGAGCTCGACCAGCTCGGCGCGGGCGCGGGCGAGCACGCGCTCCGCGTCCACCGCGCCCGCCTCTCGCTCGAGCGGTTTCCACAGCTCTCGCAGCATCTGCTCGACGCTCTGCTCGAGCGCGGCATCCGCCGGACGCCTCAAGTCGCGCGATCCGAGGCGTTCCGCGGCCCGCGCGACCAGCGCACCCAGCACCTCCCGCATGTCGGTAGGCTCGACGGTATCGACGACCTCCGGGGTGTGCCGCGTCGCGGCTGCCGGGGTCTGCTGGTCGAACGAGTG
>DASXWF010000684.1:0-3191 GCA_036503835.1 Polyangiaceae bacterium
GCGCCTGACGGCGCAAGAGGTCGTGCGCGAGGAGATCGATCGCAAGAAGGTCGAAATCCACGCAGCGGCGGAGGCCGAGCAAACTCGGCTCAAGGCTCAAGGCGAGGCCGACGCCATTCTCTTCAAATACAACGCCGAAGCCGAAGGCATCGCGAAGCTCCTCGCGAGCAAGGCCGCGGGCTACGAGGCCCTCGTCAAGAGCTGCAACGGCGACGCGCGCGCCGCGGCCTCGCTGCTGCTCATCGAGAAGCTCGAGGAAATCGTGCACACGCAGGTCGAGGCCATCAAGAACCTCAAGATCGACAAGGTCACGGTCTGGGACAGCGGCACGGCGAACGGCAGCTCCTCCACCGCGAACTTCGCCGCCAACCTGATCAAGAGCCTGCCGCCGCTCCACGAAGTCGCGCGCATGGCCGGCATCGAGCTGCCCGAGTACCTCGGCGACGCGCGTGCCCCCGAGGCCAAAGCGCCCGCGGCTCCGCCCGCGGAGTGAGGCACACGTCGATCTGGGTCCAGGTCCGGTAAGGACGCGACGCTTTCGTCAGACGCAGCCGACCAGGTCGGCGCGCTCGGCCTGAGCGGCGGCGCGCACCGGGCTCGCTACGGCTTCCAGCGGCTCAGCAAGCCGCCGACGACGTTCACGAGCTTGAACTGCCCGAAAATCTCGTCGAACTTGCCGAGGCTCGCGAGCGAGGCGAAGCGGCGCAGCATGTCCGCCGCTTCGAAGGCGCGCTTCACGCCGAACTGCTCGAAGAAGTGCGGGCGGCCCTGGCGGAAGAGCTCGGCGTCGAGCTTTTTCCAGGCGTCGAAATCGGGGGGCTCTTCGAGCGGCCAGATGCGGGCGCGCGGGGCGCTCGACTGTTCGCGATCGAGGACGGCGTTCGCCGCGCGGCGGCCGGCCTCGCACGCCGCTTCCATCGACGCGATGTCGGTGTGGGTGCGGACGTAATCGGAAGCGAAGCACAGGTTCGGGATGGAGCTTGCCGCCTCGGGCCGCAGCGACCACGAGTGCGCGGGGTGAACGAGCAGGCGCGACGAGTTGTGCGGCGGCAGGCCCCGCGAGTAGTCGAGATCGTCGTCGAGGTGCCACGAGTGGAGGAGCTCGTCGGTGAGCACCTGCTCGTCCGCGCCCTCGCCGTTCAGCGCCGCCTTGAGCTGCCACCAGACCTCGTCCTTGACCTCTTGCGGCGTGCACTCCTTGGCGGTCTTTTTCACGAAGGTGCCGGCGTTGTCCCACTGCGAGATGTCGACAGAGAGTAGGCCGCCGACCTCGCCGTCGCCGTAGCGCCGGCGGAACCGGCCGACGCCGTCCGTCCAGAACTGGGGCTGCGAAATCGCCGTGAGTGCCCAGGGCGAATCGGGAAAAACCAGGTGCCCGCGCGCGAGCTGCACGTCTTCGTGGAGGTAGAACTGGATGCCGACCATCCAGGAAACGAGCTTGTCGATGTCCGCGCTGCGCAGCCGTTCGCACTGCGGATCGAGCGCGGCGAGCTCTTCGGACATGAGGGCGTGAGCGCACTCGAGGGGGACGGCGAGCACGTAGTGTTCGCCGCGCGCCACCGAGCCGCTCGCGAAGTGCGCCCCGGCGACGCGCCCGTCCGCGACTTCGAGACCCGTGCAGGTTTCGCCGGGGTGGAGCTTCACGCCCAGCCGCTCGAGCTCGCGGATCCAGGGATCGATCCAGACCTCGCTGGTCGGGCCGCTCATGGTGCGGTCGACGGACTGTCCGGTCGTGGTGTAGTCGAGCAGGAGCTGCATCGAGGTCGATCCGACGGTGCGCGCATTGCCGTAGCGGGCGTCCATCGCGACCAACATGCGCGGGATGCCGTCGGCGCGGGTCTGACAGCGCGCCGAGAAGCGGTCCACGCCGAGGAACTGCCACCACGACATGCCTTCGTATTCCGCGATCCGGCGTTCTTCCGAGCTCGTGAGAAACTGCAGGACCTTCACCGCGAACATGGCCGCGTCGCCGGGATCGAGGCCGAACTCCTTGAACATCGTTTCGGCGGCTTCGACGACCTCGGCCGGCCTGAACGACTTCTTGCGGTGAAAGCGCGACAGCTTGCGGCCGTTGATGAGCGCGACGCCGGCCTCGGTCACCGGGCGCAGCCGGCTCTCGACGGTCGCGCCCTCGCCCGCGGGCGTGCGCGCCATCATGTCGATCACGTGACGGTAGAAGCGCGGGTAGAAACGAAAGCCGTGCTCGCCGGGCAGGTCGAGGCGCCCGCCGGTTCCCGTGCCGGCGACCGGCTGCGTGCGCGCCTTACCGCCCCACGCGTTGCGCGCTTCGTAGACGTGGACCTCGAAGCCCCGCTCGGCGAGCTCGTGCGCCGAGGTGAGCCCGCCGATGCCGCCGCCGATCACGATCACTCGGGTCATTTCGTCGGCTCCGCCGTGCCGCGCCGATCGCGGACGATGTCGAAGAGAAGCACTACGACGAGAATCGCGCCGAGCGCCCCGAACACCGGCGCGGCGAACGCGTGGGCTCGCTCCGAGAGGGACGCGATCCCGCTCGCGAGAATCACGAAGCCCGCGGCCACGCCGAGCGCGAGACGGCGACTCGCGGCGCGCAGCGTCTGCTCGAGCGCGACGGCCCGAAAGCTCAGCGCCGCATCCTGGCCCGGGCGCGCCCCGAGCACGCGCTCGAGCGACTCGAAGATCCGGAGCGTGCGCAAGCGCAGCTTCTGCAGCTCGTAGCCGAGCTGCTTCGGGTCGGTCTGCGCGATCGTGCGGCGCAACAGCCAGCCCATCAGGAAACGCCCCGAGACCTCGAACGGATCGAGCGCCGGATCGAGCTCGGACGTGATCGCGTGCATCTGCGACAGGCTCTTCGCCGCCATGCTGAGGGCCGGGGGCAGGGCAATCCCGTGCCGGAACGAGATCGCCATCAGCTCCTGCAAGACGGGGCCGAACGCGACCGTCTTCTTCGACTCGTCGCGGTGCTTCGCGATGAACTCCTCGAGCTCCTTCGTGAGCGACTCGCCGTCGACCCCGCTGCCCGCGTTCGACAAGGAGATCAGCACGTCGCTGAGGAACGCCGCGTCCTTCTGCCAGAACGCGATCAGCATCAGGATCATGGCCTGGCGCATGTCGGCGGCGACTTCCCCGACCAGGCCGAGGTCGAGGAAGTAGAGGCGCTCCTCGCTCGGCTGCCACATCACGTTGCCGGGATGCGGATCTCCGTGGAAAAA
>DASXWF010000685.1:0-5937 GCA_036503835.1 Polyangiaceae bacterium
CCTTCGCCAGCTCCGATTCGGACCGCACCTTCTCGGACGCCAGTGAATGCGATGCAACCCACTCAAGTGTGCATGCCGACGCGCGCACGAGCGCCGCCGTGCTCTCGAGCCCACGCACTCCCGAATCGCGAGGTGAAGCGCCCGTCCACGTGGGCTTGATCAAACTCCTGCGAACCGCTTCGAACATCCTCGATCGGCAAAACCGACCAGCACGCGCGAGAGACGCGCCGTCCCAAGGGCTCGGGCGGCGGCGATCGTCAACGACGAGCAGCCCCACCGCAGACGTCGAGCACGGAGCCGCGACGCCGAGCACCGCGCCACCCCGTGCTGTTTCAGTCATCTTGACGCAGCCGTGGCGTGGCGTGCCAGGCCCTTCCCGCTCGTGACTTCACGTACTTCCCGTAATCAGCGCCCCACGCCGTCGCGCCCCCGCGGCGGCGGAGCCGACGCAAGGAGGGCGCCCGTCGCGCGGAGGCCGAAGGCCGAGCACGACGGGCCGTAGTTCGTGTCCTCACGCGGGGGCATCCATGACCACTCCAGCACCGATATTTCCGCATCGACACCGCCCATCCCCAGCCCCCCGGCCCATCAAGCCCGCTTCCCGCTCGCCAACGCCCGATGCGCATCGAGCGCTGGGTCATCGTTCTGCGCGAGCTCACGCGGCCTGTAGCCGCTCTCGATTGCTTCCACGACGATCCGCCGCTCTTCCACCCGAAACCGCGCGCGCCATTCCTTCACAGCGAGCACGTAACCCGTCCCGCGGCGCCGGATCCGGCGGTACGCGTGCTGCTGCGGGCCGAGCGCGAGGGTCTTGCGAATCGAGTCTTCGAGGTCCACGGCCCAAACGCCGCGAAGGTACGCGAGCGCGATCTCGACGTCGCGCTCGAACACGACCTCGAATTCCTGCACCGGATCGAGCGCCGTTTCGAGCCACCCGCCCTCGGCCTCCGAGATCGCGTCCGCGTACGGGACGTACGGTTTGATGTCGAGCACCGGCGTTCCGTCCAGGATGTCGAGCCCGCTCACGTGCAGGACGAGGCCTTCGACGCGCTCGAGCTTCACCACGCTGAGGCCCAACGGATTCGGCCGATGCGGCGCGCGCGTGGCGAACAGTCCGCGCCGGCGAGCGCTGCGCGGCGGCAGGACCTTCGGCCTCCAGCCTCGATTCAGGTGAAACCAGAAGATTACCCACAGGTACGGCCAGGCCTCGATGTCCGAAAGCGCATGTTCGAAGCCACGCTGGGCGTAAAGCTCGATGCGACCGCGAACCTCCTTGGCGGCGCTCGGCTGGCGCGGCGCCGCGCTGCGCTCGCGAAATGGCGAATGGACGACGCCGATCGGCCGGCAGGTGAGGACGGCTGCAGCCTGCGCGCCGGTCCCGTCCTCGACCTCCACGCCGAGCTCCGCGCCGGGCCCAACGTCCGGCGGCTCCCGCTCCGCCGTCACTCGACGACCTTGAGCCGCCTGTTCCGGAATTCGATCGGCTCGTTGCCGACGTCGAGGCGCATCACACTCTCCGGATCCGGCAGCCAGCCGACGTCGGGCCGCGCAACGGGCGGTGGAGCACCGACGGGCTCGGGCGTGTTTTCCCAGCTCGCGAAATCGGCCGGAAGCGGGCCGGGCAGCGCGGGCTGGGCGTTGCGCTGGAACAGCTGGAAGTCGTGGCGCGCGCTGAGCTCGAGCGGGAGGCCGCGTTCGGGACCGCGCTCGCGAAACCAGGCGCGGGCGGCTTCGACGTTGCGGATCAGGACGTCGTGCTGCGGGTCGGTCTTGGCGGCGGTCATGAAGTGATCCTGCATGCCCTGGAGGTCGCCGCGGCGGTACGCGCTCACCGCGAGGTAGTTGTAGGCGAGGCCCGGCGTCGGATGATCGAGCTCGAGCGCCCGCCGCGCGGCGCGCTCCGCTTCCTCGAGGTCGCCTTCGACGAAGTGCGCGCCGGCGAGGTCGAGGTACGCGGCGTGATGGTCACCGAGCCGGCCGAGCACGGCGCGGCACTCGTCGACGCTCGGGAGGTAGGCATCGCGCAAGCCGTTGTTCTCGGCGAACCAGGCGTTGAGCAGGCGGGTGTCGTCCTCGGAAGCGTCGAACGGGACCTTGAGCTCCTGAAAATCCTCGGTGAAATAGCGCTCGCGATCGAGCCAGCCGGCGCGCTCCGCTTCGTGAAAGTCCGCCGTGCCCGGATACACCGAGAGGCACGAGAAGATGTACTGGTGCGGCTTCGCGCGCTGGAGGAACGCGAGCGTCTCACGAAAGCTCTCTGCCGTTTCGCCGCGGTTGCCGAGCATCATGTAGAAGCGTACCTGCACGCCGTAGCGTTTCGCGAGCTCGGTCGCCTCGACGATCTCGTCGACGGTGATGTTCTTGTGGATGCCGTCCAGGATGCGCTGTGAGCCCGACTCCACCCCGAGCGAGAGGCGCTGGCAGCCGGCGAGCCGCATTTCGTGCAAGAGCTCGGCGCTGAGCACGTCGACGCGCGTGTCACAGCTCCACAAGAAATTGAGCTTGCGCTCGCGGATGCCGCGGCAAAGCTCGAGCACCCGCTTCTTGTTGGTGGTGAAGGTGTCGTCCTTGATCTGGATCATGCGCACGCGGACGCGCGCGAGCGCCGCTTGCAGCATGTCGAGCACGTAGGGCACCGAGTGGCCGCGGAAGCCGCGCCCCCACGTGGTTTCCGCGCCGCAGAAGGTGCATGCCCACGGGCAGCCGCGCGAGGTCATCACGATGTGCGTGTCGTAGTAGCGGTGCGGACACTCGAGGGTGTCGAGGTCGCGCACGTTGTCGCGCTCGGGACCGAACGTGACGCCCGCGCTCGTGCGCACGGCCGCGCCCGCGAGCCCTTCCAGGCTCTTGCCCGCGCCGACGCGCTCCACGAGCTCGAGCAAGGTCGCGTCGCTCTCGCCGAGCGTGGCGCAGTCGATCTCGGGGTAGTGCTCGAGCATTTCGCGCGCGAGCGGCGTCGCGTGCGGACCTCCGATCGCGATGCAGGCCTTCGGATGAAAGCGGCGGATGGCGCGCGCGACGAGCGCCACGCCGCGCCGGTTCGCCGTCCAGCACGACATGCCGAAGACGTCGGCGTCGAGATCGCGCACGACCTCTTCCACGCGGGACCAGGCAAAGCCCGAAAGGTTCAGGACCTTGACGCGGTGTCCCGCGCGGATCGCTTGAGCGCCGAGCGAGAACAGCCCGTACGGCGTCTGGTAGAAATCCGCGTCGAGATCGCCCTCGCGAAAATCGCCGGGCGGTCCGTCCAGGCTCGCCTCCCGAGGCTCGCCGCGCGCCGCGATTTTCCAGGGAGGCGGGTAGAGCAGGGCGATGCGCATCGGGGAAAAGCCGAGTGTACTCCACGGACGACGATCGAGCGGGGTCGGGCCCCCACGACCGACGGCACGGGCACGCGCCCCGGCGACAAAATTGACGCTTGCCCCTTTTTTCTGGCTGTTGCAGCCATCTCGGTGTTCCCTGGCCTGGAACGGCGCCTTCGGCTCACGCAGCGCGCAAGCCGGGGGCGATCCCGGGCGCCCGAATGACGATAGCTCTTCTGATCCAAGCCATCGTCCGTCAGACCACGATCCTCATCGCGCAACTTGCCACGTCGGGGCACGGTCGCGCGCCGATTGCCCAGGTCGCCAGCCAGGTTTTCTTGGACCTCGTGAGAGAGCTCGAACGCCAGGGTGTCAGCCGCAAGGTGAGCGCCGACATGTTCGGCATGGGGCTTCGTACGTATCAGCGGAAAATTCAGCGCATCACGGAAAGTTCGACCGAGCGCGGACGCTCGCTCTGGACCGCCTTGCTCGACTTCTTGAGCGAGCGGGAGAGCGTGACGCGCTCGGAAGTCCTGCTGCGTTTCGCCGGGGACGACGAAGCGCTCGTTCGCAGCGTCCTCCACGACCTGGTCGAGAGCGAGCTCGTCACCCAGACCGGGCCCGGCGCCAATGCCGTGTACCGCGCCCGAACGGACGTCGAGATGGGCCACCTCCGGCAGACGCGCCGCTCCGAAGGCCTCGACGAGCTGCTCTGGGCGCTCCTCTATCACGAGGGCCCGATTCCCAGCGACGAAGTGCCCTCACGCACCGGCATCAGCGCCGCGGAGTGCGAAGCGGCGCTCGCGCGCCTGCTCGAGGCGGGCCGCGTCGAGCTCCACGCCGGCGCGTACCGTACGAGCACGCTCGTGCTGCCGCTCGGCTCGCCGGCAGGCTTCGAAGCCGCGGTGTTCGATCACTTCAAGGCCGTCGTGAATACGTTGACGGGACGCCTGCGCACGCCGCGCGGCGCGACGAGCCTCGGGGATCGCATCGGCGGGAGCACCTACTCGGTCGAGGTCTGGCCCGGTCACCCGCTGGAAAGCGAGGTCTACGGGACTCTCGGGACCGTCAGAAGTATCTTGGGAGATCTCAGGCGTCGCGTGGAAGAGCACAACCAGACCGAGCCGCTTCCCGAGAACCACACGAAGGTACTGCTCTACGTCGGGCAGTGTCCGATCCCTCAAGGCCAGCCGGCAGGCGAGGAAGGCGATGGTTGAGCGGGGACTGCGTTTCCTCCGGCTTTTGCTGCTAGGGCCGGCGCTCTGGCTCTCCGGCTGCGAGAGCGGCGCCACGGTCAAGGAGCTCGGGAGCGAGACGCACTTCCTGGCGAGCTGCGTCGACGGCTGTGAGGACGGGCTCACGTGCCTGTGCGGCGTGTGTACGAAGGTGTGCGGCGCGGACGCGACGTGCGGCGCGCTCGCCGAAGGCGCGAGCTGCGTCGGCAGCCAACCGCGCATCGCCGACGGCACCTGTGAGGACGAGGGAGCGGGAGCGTTCTGTGACTACCGCTGCTCCACCGACGCGGACTGCGGCGGCTTTCCGTTCGAGGCGCACTGCGACGCGGGCTACTGCCGCAGCGGCTCCGCCCCGCTCTGCGAGCGTTCGGATACTACCGGCACGGGCGTCGTGGTGCTCGGCGACGCGCTGATCGAGCTCACCCCTTTCACGAGCCACCTCGAAGGTCTGGCACGCGAAGACGGCTCGCTGGCGGAGGGTAGGAACTTCCGAGCCTACGCGACCGCCCTCAATTCGTTCCTGGCCGGAGATACGCTGAGCCTGGCTGTCCAGTACGACCTCGCGCGGGACGACGGCCCGTTCCGGGTGGCGGTCATGAACGGCGGCGAGACCGACATGATGCAGGGCACCTGCGGAAACGCGCCCCAGAGCGACTGCGCCGCGATCCAGGCGGCTGCGTCGGGCCTGAGCGCGCTCTTCACGCGCATGGCCGAGGACGGCGTGACCGAGGTCGTCTACTTCTTCTACGCCGATCCCGTCGACCGTCCGATGGTGAAGGCGGGCCTCGACGTGCTGCGCCCCCTCGTCCAAGAGACGTGCGCGAGCGCTCCCCTCACCTGCCATTTCATCGACTTGCGGCCGGTGTTCGAAAATCACTACCCGGAGTACGTCGGGAGTGACGGGCTGGTCTTCAGCGAAGCCGGGGCGCGCGCCAGCGCCGACACGGTGTGGCAGACGATGCAGGCCGAGTGCGTGGCCTGGTAGGCGGTCCGGCCTTTCAGGGCTTCCAGACGCAGTCGAGATCGAGACTGACGCGCTTCGACTCGCTCATACGCACCAGCACGATGCTCTGCTGCTGGTACGGCTGAATCACGACGCGGCTCTCCTGGGCCGACACGTCGTCGATCACCGTGCAATCGACGGAGTAGTTGCAGGTGTTGTTGAGGTGCACCCAGATGTCGTAGCCGTTCGCGAGCGGCCGCGACTCCCCGCGGTACTGGTAACACATGGGGGGTGACCCCTTGCGCATGCCTCCGCCGATCTCGACCGCGGTCTTCTGCACGGGTGAGCCGCCGCAGGCCGTGCCGAACCCGAACGCGAAGAACCCCAAGAGCCACGACCCTCCACGCGCTGACGCAAAAAGCATGTCGGAAAAACCTCTCCACTCCGGAAAGCAGGC
>DASXWF010000686.1:0-1921 GCA_036503835.1 Polyangiaceae bacterium
ACCGACTCCACCGGCATCGACCCCGCCTTCGATCGCAAGCTCCACAACTTCTACGACAGCATGGTGAGCCTCCTCACCGAAACCCTGAAGGACGGACAGACCCTCGGCATCGTGCGCGACGGCGAACCGCGCGTACTCTCCTACCTCACGCTCGGCGCGCTCAAAGAACTGCTCTACCAGGCGGTCACGCTCGGACTCGCGGAGGAGAGCGCCGAGGTGCTCACGCAGCAAATCTACGCATTCCTCAGCGAGGGGTGCCTGCTCGTCGATTCACGGGGGCGGACAGCGCGGAAGGCGTGAAGGCGCGCGCTTGCGCGGTGGGCGCGCGGCAGCACGGCAGGGCTCGGCTCGGCACGGCTCGGCAGGGCTCGGCTCGGCTCGGGCACGGTTTCTCGATGCTGGAGTTGGCATGGTGCCCCACGTGGAGGCCGCGGCGTCCGGCAGGCCCCGGACCCGTTTCACGGAGTTTTCCGGGCCGAGCCACGTCTCCTTCCCGAGTCGGGTTTCCGGGCGGGGGGCGTTTTTCCCCGCCAGTTTCGCGAATTTACGAAACATTTGGACCAAAGCGGGTATTGACCGGCGCCCCCGTTGGGACCAAACCCTAGCCGCCCTCCGGCCGTACCAAGGCCGAGGGCAGCGGCAGCAATGGAAAGCTCGTTCAACACCCTGAGCCTCCCCTTCGTCGAGGGGCTCTACGCAGACTTCTTGAGGGACCCCCAAAGCGTTCCTCCACAATGGCGTGACTATTTCTTCACGCTCGCGGCGGACGCGAACTACTCGCAGAAGCCCGCGGTAGGTCCCTCCTTCCGCCCGGCGTCGGTCTTCGCGGCCGGCGCGCCCGCGGCGACGAACGGTCATTCGACGAACGATCACGCCGCGCCGTCGAAACGGAACGGTAACGGAAATGGCGCAACCACGACCGCCGTTTCCGAGGCGCTCGTGCGCCAGGATCAGGTGGACGCGCTGGTGCGCGCGTACCGCGTGCGCGGTCACATGATGGCGCGCATCGATCCGCTCGCCCTGCCGCGCCCGTCGCAGCCCGAGCTCGATCCGGCGTTTCACGAACTCACGACCGCCGACCTCGATCGCAAATTCTCGAGCCGCACGATCTTCGGCGCGCAGGGGCTCACGCTGCGCGAGATTTTGACGCGCCTGCGCAACACCTACTGTCGTTCGATCGGCGTGCAGTTCATGCACATCGACGACCTGGAGGTGAAAAACTGGCTGCAAGATCGGATGGAGGGCACCGAGAACCGCATCCAGCTCACGCGGGAAGAGCAGGTGCGCATCTTCACCAGGCTCACCGACGCGACGATGTTCGAGGAGTTCATCCAGAAGAAGTTCGTCGGCGCGAAGAGCTTCTCGCTCGAGGGCTCGGAGAGCCTGATCCCGCTGCTCGCGTTCCTGATCGACCGCGCCGCGGACCCGCACGAAGTCGACGAGATCGTGCTCGGCATGGCCCACCGCGGCCGGCTGAACGTGCTCGCCAACATCATGGGCAAGAACCCGCGCGACATCTTCCGCGAGTTCCAGGACTCCGATCCGGAGCTGTTCTTCGGCAGCGGCGACGTGAAGTACCACCTGGGTTACAGCTCGGACTTCGTGACGGCGAGCGGGAAGAAGGTGCACCTCTCGCTCTGCTTCAACCCGAGCCACCTCGAGTTCGTGAACCCGGTCGTGCTCGGCCGCACGCGCGGCAAGCAGGACCGCACGAACGATCTCGCGCGCGGCAAGAAGATCGCCGTGCTGATCCACGGCGACGCCGCGTTCGCGGGCGAGGGCATCATCCAGGAGACGCTCAACCTCAGCCTGCTCGACGCCTACACGACGGGAGGCACGATTCACGTCGTCGTCAACAACCAGATCGGTTTCACGACGCCGCCCTCGCAGGGCCGCTCGACGACGTACGCGACCGATGTCG
>DASXWF010000687.1:0-4524 GCA_036503835.1 Polyangiaceae bacterium
CCCACATCGACCCACCAAGCGCGCCGCGCGCACTGAACCTTTCCCCCAAAGCGCCGTTCGTTTCCGTGATGGGCCGTTCCGTTCTTTTGCCGCTATCGCTGCTCCTCCTCGCCTCGGCGTCCCTGGCCGCACCCGCCAAGGATGCTCCCGTGTATCGGCCGACGCTGATTTCCGGGACGCTCGAACAGCTCGCCGAAAACGTCCGTGTCGGCTCCGAAGGCGCCGAATGGGTGCTGCCCGGCGGCTCGAGCCTGACGGCGTCTCCGGGCGCCGAGCTGCGTATCCTCGGCAAGCCCCAGTCCCTCGACCTCGGCACCAGACAACGCGTGCCCGGGTACACCGTAATCCTGAAAACGGGCCTGGTGCGGGCGCGCGTCTCGAAGCAAGGCAAGAGCGCGATCGTGGTGGCCGCGCCGAAGCGCACGAGCGTGCTGGTGGCGCTGGGCGAGACGAGCGTCCTCGCCGGGCGGCACGTCGCGGTAGCGAGCACATCCGGGAAGACCTTCGTCGGCTCCGGGTCCGCGCGCATGCGCACGATCGAGCCGGGCGTGCTCGAGGTGCTGGACGACGGCGCCGCAACGCGCCGGACGCTCCTGGCCTCGCCGGCCGCGCTGCGCGGGACGACCGTACTGCTCTCGCAGGCCGACGCCGTCCGGATGGGCGAGCTCGGCTGGGACCCGGTGCCGGGAGCCGTGGGCTACCGCGTGGAGCTTCGCGAACAGCACGGCGACCGGCTGCGCGCGCGGCTCGAGACGGAAGCGCCGCGCGTGCCGGAAGGCTTCGCCACGCTTCCGCCCGGCGGTTACCAGCTGCGCGTCGTCGCGCTCGACGCCATCGGCATGGAGAGCGCCGAGCCACTCACGCGGGCGCTGCACGTCGTGCGCCTCACGCTGCCGGCGGGCGGCTACCTGGAGCCGAGCGGCGCTCTGCGCATCCCCGCCGCCGGGCAAGTGAGCCTGACGCCCGCCGACGGGCTCGAGATGGCGTACGGCATGGGCTCGCCGTTCGCGCCGGCTCCGGCGTCGCTCGAGCTCAACGGAGAGGAACCGCGGCTCGTGCGGCTGCGCGCCGCCGGACAGGGAGAGGGCGAGCGCGTCTGGCTGTTCCCGCGCCAGGCGCGCGCGCACGTGGAGTTCGAGCCGCGCGCGCCGCGCTGGCCCGAGCAGCCGCTCGTGATTCGCGTGCGGCTCGAAGACAAGTTCGGCGTGTCGGCGGCGAGCTGGGTGAAGGCGGAGCCACGTGTTTCCGTCGGCGTCGAAGCCGTGCCCGTCACGTTTTCGCAAGACGGCGATTCGCTGAAGGGCGTGCTGCCGCCCCGCAGCGGCAATGGTCCGTGGGTCGTGCGTGTCGAGGTCGTCGACCAACGCGGGCTCCCTCTCGGCCGCGACTTCGTCGAAGTCATCACGCACTGAGCGCTCCGGCGTGAGCGGAATGTCGCGCGGCGCGACTTGAAGCAAGCGGGGCCGGGCTCCTGCGAGCCAAGCTTTGGACGTGCCTCCCGCCCGCGGCATTCAGAAATGCGCGCGACGGTTGACAGCGCGGCCCGGCCGTCCGAAAAATCGTCGGGACATGAGGCGACGAGGGACATTGGTGTTGTTTGCGGCCGCTCTGCTCTTGCCGGCAGCCGGCGTAGCGGATCCGCCGCCGAGGACCGGCATGAAGCCGGCGGGACAGCAGGCGGCGGCGAACCCGCAACCGCAGTCGGCGGCCCAGCCGGCGTCGGGCGCGAAGAAGAAGCGCAGCCTGATGGACCTGAGGAAGGTCGGAGTCGAGAAGCCTCCTCCCTTCAAGAAGCAGGCGATGTCGAAGAAGACCGGCCTCAAGGCGCCGATCAAGCGCAAGCTCGCCGTGAAGCTCAGCCCGAAAGAAGCCGAGCAAGCCACCGCGCGCAACAAGCGCTTCTCGGAGCGGGAAGCCAAGGCCTCACCCGCCGTCGCCGAGAAGCTCAAGAAGCTCCGCTCGACGGCCGCAAAGAAGAAGTACTCCTTCCAGGTGGGAGCGACTTCGGTATCGGACAAGTCGATCAAGGAGATCACCGGCTTCACGGGTGAGCCGGACTTGAAGGCCGCCAAGGAGCAGAAGAAGAAGCGCGAGGTCCGGCGCGGGAAGCCGAACCTCGTGCGTGCGACCATGCGCGAGCGCGCCACGCCGCCGCCCGCGGCGCCCAAGCGCGGACGCGATCGGCGCGATGCCGACGATCTGAAACCGGTGGCCGACAGCAAGATCATCGTGACGCCCGATGACGCGCGCGGCTCGAGCGGCGAGTGGTTCCCGTCTTCGGCGATGCCCTCGCCCAACAATCCGCAATTCTCCTGGCGCGACAAGCTGTCGCCGGTGCGAAACCAGGAGATGTGCGGGAGCTGCTGGGCGTTTGCGGCGCTCGGCGCGTACGAGGGCAGCCAGGCGCTGCTCAACGACGATCGCCTCGATCTTTCCGAGCAGCAGATGGTCAACTGCGTCCCGGCGCATCCTTCGACGGGCGGCGACAACTGCCGCGGCAACATGCCGGCCGTCGCGCTCGACTGGATGACCTCCAGCGGCTCGCCGACCGAGCAGACGCTCTCGTACAGCGGGCGCATGACGAGCTGTAACTCGAGCCTTCGCTCCGACTTCAAGCCCATCTCGTGGGGTTTCGTGAGCGAGGACGACCCGCGCCAGATCCCGAGCGTCGACGCGATCAAGGAGTCGATCGCCACGCACGGACCGATCGTCTCGACCGTATTCGTGACCGACGCCTTCCAGAGCTACACGGGCGGAGTCTTCGACGAGGGCGCGCCGGGCCGGCCGAATCACGCGATCGTGATCGCGGGCTGGGACGACGCGCGCCAGGCCTGGCACGTCCGAAACTCCTGGGGCACCGGCTGGGGCGAAGACGGCTACATCTGGGTCAAGTACGGCTCGAACTCGATCGGGTACCTCTCGAACTGGGTCGACGCCGAGAAGGTTTCGAAGCCGCCGCCGGAGGACAAGCTCTTCAAGGATCGCTACGTGAGCATCCGCAATGACACGGGCGAGGACGTCGACGTGTTCGTGCAGGCGCTCGTGCCTTCGGGCTCGGGCTTCCAATGGGCGCCCGCGGACCCCGACAAGTCCACCAAGGCGTGGAAATTTCGCGTCGGCAAGGGCAAGATCCTCGACGCGAAGCGCCCCGACACCAGCAAGTTCTTGCGCGCGAAGTCGATGCGCGTCTGGGCGACCTCCGTCGATCAGAAGCGCAACTGGAACGAGTTCAAATCGAAGACGGTGGCCGTCGCGAAGAAATCGTACAAGGCCGCCGAGCGCGCTCGCTTCACGCAGCGCTTCGACAAGTCGGCCCGCACGCCCGATCCCGAAGAGTTGCTGCTCGAGGCCCACGAGCTCAAGGAGGACTCCAAGTTCGCCGACGCGCGCGAGAAATTCGAGCTCTTCACGGAGCTCTTTCCCGACGACGATCGCGTGCACGAGGCGCGCTTCTGGACCGGCTGGACCGAGAACCAGGAGGGCAAGCACTGGGACGCGGTCCAGACGCTGTACGAAATGGTCAGCGCCGCGCCCGAAGGCGAGGAGAACATCGGCTTCGCCTTCTACTACCTCGGCGATTCGTACTCGCAGCTCGGCTTCTGCGGTTACGCGGTGCGCTCGTTCGAGGTCGTCGCCTTCGGCGAGGTCGACGCTCCCAAGGATTGGATCAAGGCCTCGAAGGACATGATCAAGTACCTCAACAGCGACGAGGGCTCCGTATGCGACAACTGGGATTGAAGCCGGGCACGCGCGGTTCTCGGCTCGCGCCCGCCTGCGTTTTCGTGCTGCTTTTCGCCGGCTGCAAGGCCGCGCCGGAACCGTCGCCCGCCGAAGCGAGCTCGCCCGCGACGCCGCCGGCAGGCGACGCGCCCCCACCCGCCGCACCTCCGGCATCCGAGGTGGCGCCGGCGCCCGCCCCGACCGATACGCCGCCCGGCGCGCCCGCGCCGGTCGGAGGCGCGGCCCCCGCCGGCTCCGAGCGCACCTACGCCGAAGGCACGAAGAGCATCAGCGCCAAGGTCGGCGAGCGCTTCGCCGTGGCGCTGCCTTCCAACATCACGATTCCCATGAAATGGCGCCTCGATCCTGCGCCCGACGCGAAGCTCCTCGCCCTCACGCAGGAGCAGCACACCGACGCGCCGCCGAAGGGTTGCGACGGCTGCACCGGCTACGGCGGCACGCGTCTCTTCACGTTCGAGGCGAAGGGTGCGGGCAAGACCTCCCTCCACTTCGCGCTCAAGCCGCTCACGAACCCGGGTGGCGCCTCGCAAAAAGACGTGACGATCGACGTCGTCACCACGCCCTGACACGCGTCGCCGCAGGCGAGGCCGCAGCGAGGCGGATTCGAGTCAGTTCCCCGTGAGCTTCTCGAGCATTTCGCTGACGAGCTTCGGGTTGGCGGAGCCCTTGGTCTCCTTCATCACCTGCCCCACCAGGAAGCCAATCACGCCCTTCTTGCCGGCGCGAATGCTCGCCACCTGATCGGGGTAGGCCGCGACCACGCGCTCGCAGGCCGCCTGGATC
>DASXWF010000688.1:0-8436 GCA_036503835.1 Polyangiaceae bacterium
CCGCTCTACATGTCGCCGGAGGCCATCCTCACCGGTACGGTCGATGCTCGCGCCGACATCTACGGGCTCGGAGCGCTCGCGTACTACCTCGTCACCGGCCAGACCGTGTTCGACGGC
The DNA here is from genome assembly GCA_036503835.1 of Polyangiaceae bacterium. Classification (GTDB taxonomy): domain Bacteria; phylum Myxococcota_A; class Polyangia; order Polyangiales; family Polyangiaceae; genus PMG-095. Next base: position 118 of record DASXWF010000688.1, read on the forward strand.
CGGAGCGTGGTGGAGGTCTGCGCCGAACATCTCTCGGTTACGCCCCGGCCGCCGTCCACGCGGGTGACTTTCCCCGTGCCGGCGGTGATCGACGAGCTGATTCTGCGCTGCCTGGAGAAGAAGCCGGAACAACGCTACGCGGGCGCCGCGGAGCTCGCGCAGAAGCTGCGCGCCGCCGCGCTGGAGGTCGGGACCTGGAGCGAAGAAACCGCCCGGCTGTGGTGGAAGGAGCGAGGCCGCCCCCTGCTCGACGAGATCCGCTCGAAGCAGAGGGTGCGCTTGCGGAACGACGACGGGCGGGAGGTCACCATGGCGGTCGCCGCGCGCTCCGAACACGACTCCGGCACGGTCCGTGCAGGTCCGATCTCGTCGGGAGCCCGACAGGAGGCGTGATGGATCTCAGCACTCGGTACCTCGGCCTGGCGTTGCCTCATCCGTTGATGCTCGGCGCATCTCCCCTGGTGGACGATCTCGACGCCGTGAGGCGCGCGGAGGACTTCGGAGCGGCGGCGATCGTGATGCGTTCGCTGTTCGAAGAAAGCATCGGCCTGGAACGAGGGTCGGCGCCTGCCCGTGCGGGCGGCGACGAATCGTTCGCGGAGGCGCTCTATTTGCGCTCACACCGCGCCGAGATGGCGCCCGGACCCCACGAATACCTGGAGCAGCTCCGGAGGATCAAAGACGCCGTCGGAATTCCCGTGATCGGCTCGCTCAACGGGACGACGAGCCAGGGCTGGCTCGAATACGCCCGCATGATCGACCAAGCCGGCGCCGACGCGCTCGAGCTCAACGTGTATCGCGTCGTGACCGATCCCGAGGAGTCCGGCGAAGACACCGAACGCGCGACGCTCGACATGCTCGCGGCGGTCAAGGCTCGGACCAGCCTGCCGATCGCCGTCAAGCTATCGCCGTACTACACCTCCCTGCCGCACTTCGTCGCGCGCCTCGCTCGCGCGCACGCGAACGGCGTCGTGCTGTTCAACCGCTTCTACCAGCCCGACATCGACCTCGCAGAGCGGGAGGTTTCGCACCAGCTCGAGCTCTCGACTTCGTCCGAGCTGCTACTCAGAATCCGCTGGCTGGCGATTCTCTCCGCCCAGACCGAGCTGTCCTTCGCGGTGAGCGGAGGCGTCCACACCGTCGAGGACGTCGTCAAGGCGGTGATGGTGGGCGCGGACGCGGTCCAGGTCGTTTCCGAGGTGCTGAAGCACGGTCTCCACCGTTTCGCCGAGCTCAGGAGCGAGCTTTCCCGCTGGCTCGAAGCCCACGATTGCCATTCTCTCGCCAAGGCTCGGGGCAGCATGAACCTCGCGAATTGTCCCGACGCCACGGTCTATGAACGTGCCAACTACATCCGCGTGCTGAGCTCGTGGCGCCCGCCTCGGATGACGTAGTGAGCCGTGCCGACGCGAGCGCTCAGTTCGTCCGCACGTACAGGCGGAACGTGAAGTCGTCCAGGGTTTGCGCGAGGAAGTCACCCTTCTCGTTGATGCTGTATGCGAAGAGTGGCGGCACGGCCCCACCCTCGACGAGGTCGGCGAGGTTCAGGCGCGTGCCGGGCTTCGGGATCAGGTACGTGTTTCCGTCGTTGGTGTCCGAAACGACGATGAGCTCCTTCTCGTTCCAGATGAGTTGGTTGCTCACCGTGGGAAACTCGGGCGTGCCCTCCACGAACGCAATCTGGAACTGATTGTTCCGCTTCCACTTGCCGACGCGCTCCACGGCGCTGAAGACGAACGAATAGCCGAGCACCTCACCCTGTCGGTTGATGCCGAGCCCCCAGGAGTTCGGGTCGCCCGCGACGGGCTCCAGGATCGTCGTGGTCTGGGTGCGAGAGTCGTAGCGGAAGGCGCGATTCCCCTCCGGCGTCCCCGTCGCGATGATCCCGGCGAGCTCGCCCTTGTCGTTGATGTCGCGGATCGAGGAGCCTTCGGGCAGGACGACCGGGAACGTGCGGCGGTTGCGAGACACGTACAGCGTTTCGCCGGCTTCGCCGAAGGACTGCACGAGCGCGGTTTCGGAGTCGGAGATCTGCAAAATGCAGCTCGAGATCTCCGCGGCGAGCCGCGGCAGGACTTCGATCCTGCCGTTCGGATGTGCGATCGCGGCCTGACCCGTGCCGGTGTCGTTGTCGATCACGCAGCCGCCCGAATCGCCGTGATCGTTCACGTCGACGACCGAGAAGTCCACGGCCACGGTCGTGAAGTTACCGTCGAGGTCGAGCTTCAGGAGGTCGACCTCGCAAACGCTGAAGTCTTCGTTGCAATCGAGCCCGGACCCAAAAATGTCACCGTGCTTCGCCACGCCGGTCGGACCGAACAGGTCGTAGCCCGGCGCAACTTCGGGAACGAGCACCTCGTCGTAGTGGAGGTGGTTCGCGCGAAGGGCCGCGGACTCGAGCTCCACCGCTTCCGGCGCTTCCCCCGCGTCCATCGCGCAGCCAGAAACCCCGAAACCTACGACGAGCAGCGCCTTCGCAATGAATTTCATGAGGACCTCCTTCGTTCTCCACCGTCGTTCTCGAGCGTCACGGGTTTCGTCCCGTGCCCCTCGAAGTGCACGCATAGCTCCGCGCCGCAGCACCGGCAATCGCCGAAACGTGGACTCGACGTGCGTCTTGTGTGCGTTTTTGGTTCGCTCGCGAGGCCGATTGCTACGTCGTCGAGACGTCTGCACAGTTACTTGGAATGTCGGTCAGCAAACGCCCTCGGCATCGCCCCTTCGCGGCGCTTCGCTCCCGCGTGGATCTCGCGCCGTCGGGTCGCTCGCCGGAGCCGCGCCGAGAGCAGGCCGAACGCCCGCTGACCTTCGCGCGCGCGGCCGCTGCGAGTGGTGTCACGCCGCTGAAGGCCGAACGGCGTCGCGTGCCACCCCCGCAGCCGGCGCCGGTCCCGCCTCCGCGCAACGCGCGGCCCGACTTCGTGCTCGAGAGCGCGGACGACTGGCTCGAGGGCTACCAGCGGTCCGCCGGCGCGCGCGTCGTCGCGCGGCTTCGCGGTACGCCGGTCGCGACGCTCGATCTGCACGGCGCAGACGTGGCGAGCGCGCGCCGCCGGCTGTTCGCGTTCCTGGCCGCGCAGCGCGGCCCGGTGAGCCGGCTCGTGCTCGTGATCGTCGGCAAGGGTCGCCACTCGCCCGGAGGCCGCGCGGTTCTGCGGCAGGAAATCGGCGAGTGGTTGTCGAGCGGGCCGGCTGCGGGTCGCGTGCTGGCGTTTCGCAGCGCACCGCCTGCGCTCGGGGGAAGCGGGGGCGTGCTGGTGCTCCTCAAGTCCGAGCGCTGATGCGCTCGATTTCCTCCGACTCGTGGAGGGAGACGGAGGGATGCGGCGCGGCGTCGAGCGAAAGCGCCAGCATGGCGCGCGCGACGTCGGTCCCTTCGATGGGGCGGTAGCGGGCGAGCGGCCCCACCATCACGGCGCGCAGCGGTCGAGCGAGCGCCATCCCGATCGCTTCGGCAGGGCGGCGTTCCTCGCGCGGGCCGAGCAGCAACGACGGCCGGAGCAGGTGGAGCTCGCGAAATCCGAGCTCGCCGAGGTGCGCTTCGACCTCGCCCTTCACCCGGTTGTAGAAGATGCCCGACTTCGCGTCGGCGCCGAGCGCCGTCACGACCAAGAGCTTCTCCGCGCCCGCCGCGAGCGCGGCGCGAGCGAACGCGAGGACGTAGTCGTGATCGACGCGGCGGAACGCGTCCTGGCTGCCCGCTTTCTTGATGGTGGTCCCGAGGCAGCAGAACGCGCAGGTGGCGCGACGCCCGGCCAGCTCCTGCTCGAGGCGCTCGAAGTCGACCGTCACCGACTCGAGCTTCGGGTGTGTTCGCGGGAGCGGCCGGCGCGCGAGCGCCGCGACCTGCTCCACCCTGGGTTCCGCGAGCAGAGCGTCGAGCAGCGCTCGCCCGACGAGCCCCGTCGCGCCGGCAATCCACGCGTTCATCGCTTCAGTTTAGCGTTACTTCTTCGGGCTCGTGCACGGCAGAAATGGCACACTGAAAGCCCGACGCTTGTCCGATCGCGGGCGAGCCGCTACTTAAGCGCTCGTCGTGGATCAGAACCTGCTCCGTTCTTACTTCGGAACCATCTACGAGCTCCCGATGGAGTCGGGCATCGTGCGCGCGTCGATCGACGGCGACGCGGCCGCGGATCTCGCGGCGCTGCCGCCCGTCTTGCGCAGCAGCTTCGCCATCGTCACCGCCTACAACCCGCGCAGCATGCCCCTGCCGCGCCGCGTGAACGAGGGCCGGCAGCAGGTGCTCCGCGATCTTCTGGTGCTCGGCTGCTACCGCGTCGAGCAGTGCGTCGGTTACGACGAGGAGCCGGAGGGGCCGCTCCGCGAGCCCGCCTGGTTCGTCCAGGGGATCCCGCGCGACGAGGCCATCGCCTTCGGGCGGATCTTCCGGCAGAACACGATCGTGTTCTGTCAGGACGCGCGCCCCGAGCTGATCGTCACCGATCTCACGCTCGATACGATCGGCCGCGCCTTCCAGGGTCACTGGCGGGTGCGCTGAGCGCGCTGCGACGCCACATCCGATTCCAGTCCTCCGAACGAAACGAGCTTCGATGGCACGGCAAAAGAACGGCGACTTCGACATCGGCCGCGTGACGCGCGCGGCGCGCGGGCTCGGACCCTTCTGGCGCAAGGTCGGCCTCGGTCTCCTGGTGTTGATCGCGATCGTGCTCGGCGTGAGCGGCACGTACGTGGTCAACCCCGGCGAGCAGGCGGTCGTGCGGACGCTCGGTCGCGAGTCGGGCAAGGCGGGTCCGGGCCTGCACTACGCGCTGCCCTTCGTGCAGAAGCGCGACGTCGTCAACATCGAGCAGATCCGCCGGATCGAGGTCGGATTTCGGGCGCAGCAGCGCGTGCCGGACGAGGCGCTGATGCTGACCGGCGACGAGAACATCGTCGCGGCGCACATGATCGTGCAGTGGCGCGTGAACGACCCGAGCAAATTCCTGTTTCGGCTGAAGGATCCGGAAGAGACGCTGCGCGCCAGCGCCGAGGTGGCGTTGCGCGCGATGGTCGGCCGAACCCAGATCGACGATCTTCTCACGACCGGTCGCGAGCGCGTGCAGGCCGATGCGCGCGAGTACCTGCAAAAACTCATGAACGAGTATCAGAGCGGCATCACGGTCACCGAGCTCAAGCTGCTCCTCGTCGACGCTCCGGATCAGGTGCGCGAGGCCTTCCACGAGGTCGTGCGCGCGCGCGAGGAGAAGGAGAAGCTCATCAACCAGGCGCGCGGCTACTCGGCCGACCTCATCCCGCGCGCCCGCGGCGAGGCGGAGAAGCAGCAGCGCGACGCGGAGGCGTATCGAGAAGAGCGGGTGCTCCGCGCCAAGGGTGACGCGAGCAAGTTCGACGCGACGCTCGTCGAGTACGAGAAGGCACCGCGCGTGACGCGCCAGCGCCTCTGGCTGGAGATGCAGGAGCGCGTGCTCGCCCGCATCGACACCAAGGTGTTCGTGGACGAAGGCGTCGCGAGGAACGCCGTGCCCGTGCTGCCGATACCGCTCGGCGCCGCCGCGCCCGCCGCGCCCGCTCCGGAGGCCAAGCAATGAGCCGCTGGGTTTTGTTCGTGTTGCTGCTGCTCGGCGCCGCCTGGTCGAGCGTGGTCGTGATCGACGAGCGCGAGATGGCGATCGTGACGCAGCTCGGCGTCTACAAGCGGACGCTCACGCAGCCCGGGCCGTACTTGCTCGTTCCGTTCATGCAGGACGTGAACCGCATGGACTCGCGCGTGGTCGGGAGCGACGTGACGCCCGCCGAGTACCTCACGCTCGAGAAGAAGCGGCTCGTCGCCGACCCGGTGACGCGCTGGCGGGTCGCCGACCCGCTGCGCTTCTACACGACCGTTCACGACGAGAGCGGCGGTCGGGCGCGCGTCGACGACATCGTGAACAGCGAGCTGCCGCGCGCGCTCGCCACGCGGAACTTCGACGATATCATCGGCAGCGAGCGCGACGCGGTGATGCAGCAGGTCGCGGAGAACGTCCGCGCGAAGGCGAAGGAATTCGGCATCTACGTGGTGGACGTGCGCATCAAGCGCGCGGATCTGCCGAACGAGGTCGAGGAGAGCGTGTACGGCCGCATGCGCGCCGAGCGCGATCGCGTGGCCCGCCAGTACCGCTCGGAGGGGGAGGAGCAGGCCCAGAAGATCCGCGCCGAGTCGGACAAGGAGCGCACGATCCTGCTCGCCAAAGCCTACGAGACCGCTCAGCGCATCCGCGGCGAGGGCGACGCCTCGAGCACCGCGACCTACGCCGCGGCCTACGGCAAGGATCCCGAATTTTACGCCTTCGTGCGAAGCCTCGACGCGTACGAAAAGGTCCTCGGCCAGAAGTCCACGCTCGTCGTCTCGACCGGTTCGGAGCTCTTCCGTTACCTCCGCCGAGCCGACAGCGTCGGCGCCGGACCCGCTGCGGGCCCCAAGCCTTAGCGCTTCTGCCCCGTTTACCGGCCGCGCCGGTCCGTGTCATTCTCCGGCGCCTCCATGCTGCGGCGCCCGCTTGCCCTGTCGCCGTGGCTCGCGTGCTTCTGCCTCGCCGCGCTCACGGCGGGAAGCGCCCGCGCCGCGGCCTCCGAAGCTCCCGATCCCATCGCCGCTCTGGATCCCGAAGCCGGAGCGGGCCCTCTGCGCGGGTTCGATCTCCTGGCGAGCGGGGCCTATGGCGCCAGCACGGGGAACGTGGGGAACCTGAGGGTCGAGCCGTACTCCGGCACGTTCGGCCTGGAGCTCGGCTACACCTTTCGCTCCGGGTTTCGGGTCGGGGCGTACTTCGCGTACGGTCTCGGCCGCAGCGTCGAGCAGCATCGCGACGCGCGGCTCTGGGGCGACGACTTCGACTTTTCCGTCGACGCCTCGAGCGTGAACGCCGGCGTGACGCTCGGCTACGACCTGCCCCTCCATTTTCTCGTGTTGCGCTACTCGCTCCTCTTCGGAACGACGCGCATGAGCTGGGACCTCCATGGTCTTCCGCCCGACTCGCTCGTGGCCGATGCCGACGCCAGCAGCCCAGCGTCGGGCTTTCTGCTCGCGCCCGGTCTCACGCTGTTTTTGCCGCAGGGGAAGTTCCGCTGCGGCGTCGGCTTCGACTACCTGGTGCAGGCGAACGACGCGATTCCGCCCGGTTTTCTCGGGAAGCTGCTGGTGGGGGTGAAGCTGTGAAGGCGGTCGCGTACGCGATTCTGCCGAGCCTCGGCCTGTGCGCGCTGCCCGTTCGGGCCGCGACCGATCCGGGGCGCCCGCCGCTCACGGCGGAGCCTCGACCGGTCGTCGAAGCTCCCTTACCCGCCGACCTGCGGAGCCCGGAGCAGCGCGATCGCCGGAAGTCCGCCTACACGTTGCCGGCTCGGACCTGGGCGTTCGAAGTCGGCGCGCTCGGTCTCGGTGGCGGCGAGGTCTTCGCCAAGCTCGGCATCGCTTACGGCTTCGGCGCGGGGCTCGAGATGGAGGCGAACCTGGCTCACGCGGGCGTGGGGCTCCTGAACGTGAGCAGCGCGTGGAGCTTCCTCGACACGCGTTACTTCGACGCCCGCGTCGTGGTCGGGTTCTGGTACGGGCGCGGGGAGTGGTTCTGGCTCGCTCAGGGCGCGACCAAGGAATTGATCTCGAAGATCGACGTGATCGAGATTCCGATGGGCTTCGACACGAGCTTGCCGCTGTCCCGTGGGCTTCAGCTCGACTTCGGCGTCGAGTACCGGCACGGCGAGGTGTTCGGCAGCGTCGGCAGCTCCGATACGCTCTACTTCGACGCCGAGCTCGGGATTCGGCAGTTCCAGGTGCGCCCCGGGCTGCGCCTGTTTCTTTCGCGCCGGGTCGAGCTCGCGCTTTCGAGCGACCTGCCGCTCTACTCGGCGGTTCCCGCCGCCGCTTCTCTCGAAACCGAGTCGCGCTCGCGGGAGGGCACCGGCTTCGAGACCGTCCCGTTCTCGTCGGTCTGGTCGATGGAGGGCGTGCTGCGTTCCCGCTTCGCCGAGGGCGTCTTCGGCAGCGTCCGGCTGCATTACAGCAAGGTTGCTCGCGGCCTGTACGGTACGGCGTTCTCGCCCTCGTTCGCGCTCGAGTTTCGCCCGTAGCGGCGGGCCCGCGCGCAAGGTATGATGAACGGCTCGTGACCTCGCGCCGCTGGCTCTGGTTCTTGCCTCTGCCGCTGCTCTGCGCGCTCGGCGCCTGGGGATCGACGCACGTCGCGGATCGCGTCGGATCGGCGCTCGGCAAGGCGCTCGCGGCGGTCGCGGCGGTGCTGGTGAAGAGCCAGCACCGGGAGCCCGCGCCCGAGGGGTTCGCCGACGTTCCACCCGATCCCGCTGCGCTGGTTCCGGTAG
>DASXWF010000689.1:0-3000 GCA_036503835.1 Polyangiaceae bacterium
GCTGCGCCACGAGGTAGCCGCGTGGCCACCAGCCGTTCGAGTCCACGCAGCTCGGGTGAGCCCGAGCACCGGTCTCAAGCGCGCGGCGCACACTCACGGGGCGCACCGTTGCAAGATTGCCGGCGCTGCGCGGAGCTCCGCCGGAGGCTCGCGCTCCCGTTGTACCCGCAGGAACGCGAGTGCAAGTGCCAGCGTTCGGCTGTGCAGCACATCTGTCGATGTGTGACACGTTGCCCGCCTGCGTGGCCGAGACGACGCCCCAAGACACGAACAGCGTGTGCGCCACCAACTGACTTAACTCATGAATTCAGCGAAAGACGGCCACATGACCACCGCTTACCGGCTCCTTTTGCTCGCCTAGCTTTCACCTTCGCGAACGAGTGCGCGCAGCTACGACCAAGCGCGAGCGTAACCCCAACTGGATAGCTCAATCATGCAACAAGACTCCCGAGGCGTCAAGGCCATATACTCCCCAAACACTAACGCTCGACGCTCGCACGAAGCGCGACTTCAGTGACATCGCATCCCCTCAAGCACCGCGCTCACTTGTTATCACTCCCTGATGCGCGTTATCACTCCCTGATGCGCGTTATCACTCCCTGATGCGCGTTATCACTCCCTGATGCGCGTTATCACTCCCTGATGCGCTCCTCCCGATCACGAACACTTTGCCCCGAGGTGCAAGCTCGTACATGGGTAACAGAGCAGACCGACTACATGGGTGACAGTCCTAGCGGCGGCAAGGGCGTCGGCGGCGGCGCTTAGCTCGCAGCACTCCGTCAGCTCGGACCAACACACCAAAGCGTCGATAGTTGCGGAGCTCGTAGTGGCGTTTGACGTCGAGGATTCCTAGGAGCACTGGGCCAAAGAAGACTCTCCAGCGGTCGTTGTCGAGTTCATCGAGACCGACGAGTTCGTTCTTTAGACAGCCGCTCAAGTACCACTGCGATCCCCGCCAGGTGATCGCACCGTTGGGATAGGCTCGACAGGTCTCGAAGTGGTCGGGGTAGTCGAGCTCGGGCAACACCTTGGGGAAGGGGCGAGACGCGGAACAGTAGAGTGATGAAGGAGTCGCTTGTCCCAGTGCCTCGTGTGGTCGCACGCTGTTGTATTCTTCTCGAAAGCGATCGAAGCGTGCTTACTGTGCTCGCATGCTGCTGGCAGGCGGTCGCGCAGTCGCAGCCTTCAACGTGCGATGCATGCGCTCGTGTCGACCATTCTGATCAGGGCGCCCCGGCATAATGCGTTCGGGTCTAATTCCAAGGCGGATCCACCAAATCGCGAGCTGCGACAAGCCACCTGGCGCCAGCGTCGAGAATGGCGGACCATTGTCGGTGCGGATCGCGTCAGGTATCCCGAACTCGCGGAAAGCCACTTCAAACGACCGCCGCACGGGTGCGCAGGTTGTGCTCCGCAGCGCCTTGCACATCAGCAGGTAACGACTGAAGCCGTCGCTAATAATGAGCGGGTTACAGCGTTCGCCACTGACGGGAAAGTTGCCCTTGAAGTCAGCGCACCAGACTCGATTCGGAGCGTCGTACGGACCGAGCCGATCCTTGTACGGGTCACTACGTCGTATCCTTCGCGGTTTGCCAACCAGTCCTCGCTTCTTGAGAATCGCGCCGACTGTGCTGGCAGACGGCAGCGCAATCTTGGGATGTTGACGGCGAACAACAACCAGGAGCTTTCGCGGCCCCCACAACCGGTGCTTCTTCCTCGCCGCAACCAACAGGCCCACGACTTCCGAGGAGACCGCGTGTGGATGTGAGTGCGGAGCCCGCGACCGATCCACTAGTGCTTCCACACCCCCGGCCTCATACCGCTGCTTCCACTTGTAGCCTTGCTTTCGGCTGATTCCGAAGCGCTCACAGAGCTCCAAGAAGCTCTCCTCCGCCTCCAGCATCGCTGCTATGAATTTCACGCGTTCGTTCATCGGTGACGTTTCCTTCCAAGGCATGGCCCGGAGATTCCACGTCTTGAGAAGCGTGTCACCTATGTGCCCGGTCCGGTTTGTCACCTATGTACTCGGTTCATACCCCCGAATTAGCTTGACGCTTTCTGAGGCCCCCTGGCGCGGCTTGAGACAGCCTCGTGCGCCCCCAAACGCGCGCTGAGTCGATTTTCTCTCCGAAACGCCGCTACGAGCCGCAAACACCGAGCAACGCGGCATCGCACGCTTCAGCGCCGAAGGCCGAGGCAGAGCCGCCAAAAAGACCATGTTATACATTGTTCATGCCCAACAACCATTCACTCGATGCTCTGAACGATAGCGCGCTACTCAGCCAATTCGGTGACCTGGTTCGAGAGGCACACGAGGGCAACGCCCTGCTGCTCCGCCACATCGACGTTATCGACCGGCGGAAGCTGTGGGCCAAGCTCGGTTATTCATCGCTGTTCAACTTTCTCGTCGGCCGCTATCACATGTCGGAGTCGACCGCCGGTAAGCGCATGGGCGCCGCGCGCGCCGCCCGCCGCTTCCCGATTCTTTTGGAGATGGTGGCGCGTGGTGAGATCCATTTGAGCGGTATCCATCGCCTCAAGGCCCATTTGACTCGCGAGAACCACGAGCAAGTCCTCGCTCTGGCCAAACACAAGACGATCCGACAAATCGAAGAGCTGGTCGCGCGCCTGGCGCCCCAGCCCGATGTGCCGACCATGCTGCGCGCGCTCCCGAATCGCAGCACCACAGCTCCGACGCTCGCTGCACCCGCACCCGCGGCAGCGGCGCTCGCGACACCAGACCCCGCTGCGCCAGACCCCGCCGCGCCAACCCCTGCGGCTCCTGTGCCAACGGTACCCACGCGTGTCGAGTCGGCACCGGTGACGGGCGCACCGCGCCCGCCCCGGCGCGACCCCGACCCCACGCCCCTCTCGCCGGGCCGATACAAGCTCACCGTCACCATCAGCGAAACCACGCACCGAAAGCTCGAGCAGCTCAAAGATCTGCTGGCCCACAAGATCCCGAAAGGAGACCTGGGCGTCATCCTCGATCGCGCCCTC
>DASXWF010000690.1:0-1603 GCA_036503835.1 Polyangiaceae bacterium
CTACCCGCGTCCCGACCTGACGGCGTACGTGCTCTCGGCGGATCTCGAGCTCCGCTACGGGCCGGATCGGCCGGCGGACGGGGTGATTCGTGAGTTTCGGGAATCACTCGTCGGTGTTGCGACTCGGCAAACACGCGACGAGACGCTGTCCATCGCCTGGGATCTGCGCTGCCCGGACGGCGAGGGTACAAACCGCGACCCGAAGCGCTCGGAGGTTCGTAATTACTCTTAGGAGTAATACCTGACCGACTTCACGCCGCTCGCAGCGAGAACCGTCGCCCCCGGGTCCGAGCTCACGCAGCCCGTGCGCCTCCTGCGCGCAACCACGGAGCCTCGAGACTCGCGTGCATCCACGCTGAGCCCGGAGTCGGCCGCGGCGCGGATCGTGGACCTGCTCGTCGCGCGCGGGGTGGACACGTTCTTCGGAATTCCCGGGGGACCCGTCTGTCCGCTGTTCGAGGCGCTGCGGCTGCATCGTGCGGTTCGGCTCGTCCAGACGCGCCACGAGGCACACGCGGCGTTTGCCGCCGCCGCGTACTACCGTGGAGCGGGGCGCGTCGCGGGCGTCGTCGTGACGGCAGGGCCCGGTATCACGAACGTGCTCACGGGCGTCGCGTCCGCGATGCTCGAGCGGGTGCCGCTCCTGGTGATAGCGGGAGACGTCGCGTGGGCGACCCACGGCGGGCGGCTGGCGCAGGATTCGGGCCCGGAGGGCATCGACGTGGAGCAGCTCTTCAGACCGCTCACGCGAGCGCGACTCCGCGTGAGCAACGGCCGGAGCGCGCCCGCGCAGGTGCTGAGCGCCCTCGACGCGGCGACGAACCCGAGCCTGCCTGGGCCGGCGCTGCTCGTCGTTCCCATCGATCGCGCCACCGAACGCACGCCGGCGGTCGCCGTTTCGCACGCCGCGAAAGCCGCGTTCGGAAGCCCGGCTCCGGAAGCGCTCTCGAGCACCGCCCAGCTGCTCGCTCGAGCGCGGCGACCGCTGCTCGTGCTCGGCGGAGGCTGCCTCGAGCATGCCGAGCGCGTGCGGCGTTTGGTGGACGCGCTCGACGTGCCCTTCGTGACGACGCCGCGTGCGAAGGGCGTGGTGAGCGAGGAACACCCGCGTTCTCTGCGCAACGGCGGGCTCGCCGCGTCGCATTGGGCACGCCGCTACACGGAGCAGCCGGTCGACGCGGCGCTCGTCCTCGGCAGCGACCTGGACGACACGTCGGTCGGAGCGACTCCGTACATCGGCGCCGGCGGGCGACTCGTGCACGTGGACCTGGAATCACGGGTGTTCGGCCGCAACCTGCCCACGGCGCTCGCCGTCGCCGCCGATCTCGGAAGTTTCGCGCACGAGCTGGAAGAACTCGTGCGCGCGCGCGACTGGCGAAGTACGCGCGGGGAGGACCTGATGCGCGAGGCACGGGCCCGTTCACCCTTCGACGCGAGCGACTTCGAATCGGACACGCGCGCGCCGATTGCGCCGCATCGCGCCGTCGCGGATCTTTCCCGCGCCGCAGACGGTGCGCGCTTCGTGACCGACATCGGCGAGCACATGCTGTTCGCCCTGCACTACTTGACGGCACGCGGCCCGCTCGACTTCAACATCCAACTG
>DASXWF010000691.1:0-9656 GCA_036503835.1 Polyangiaceae bacterium
ACTGACGCGCCGCGCCGTTCGGGCGCGAAACGGGCTTCGCAGCCGCGCTGGAGGCTCGGAAATCGACTGGCGCCGGAATCAGTCGAAGCCGGAGAGGTGCACGACGTACCACTCGCCGCGCCACGAAATGAGACTGGTGATCTCGAGCGTTCGCTCGCGGTTCTGCGGAAGGCCGAGGCGGAGCATCGAGCGCAGCACGCGGAAGTAGCCGACGCGGTTTCCTTCCTTGCCGGGCTTCATCCACTTCACCGCGGCGTCCGGAATTTCGATGCCGCGGAAGGACGCCTCTGCCGCGTCTTTGCCGAGAGCACGGTGGTATTCGTGGATATCGCGTTCGAAGGCGCCGATCAGGCGATGTTTCCAGTCGCGTTCGGGGCGCTCGATCGCCTTGACCTGCTGGTAGGCGACGACGGGGAAGAACGCGGGCAGGGCGCGAGCGGGATCGTCGGCAGCGATGGCCTGGACGAGGAGCTCGAGTTTTTCGCGGAACGCGGGGGAATCGGGCGCCGGGCGGGCTTCGGTTTGTGGGAGGGGCGAGCCGGTTTCGGAGATGAGGGGATCGGGGGGAGGGGTAGGGGCAGAGGCAGAGGCAGAGCTAGGGGCAGAGGCAGAGCTAGGGGCAGAGGGAGCGGGAGCGGTGGAGGGAGCGGGAGCGGACGGAGGAGAAGACGCGGGGGTGCGGTTGCAGGCTAGGGCTGCGAGCACGACCGCGCAGGTGGTGAGGGCTCGGGACGCCACGGGACGAGCCGGGGCGCTACGTGGTGGCGCTCGCGACGAGCGGGACCTGGACGCTCGGAGCGAGTCGCTTCACGTCGAAGATGCGGAAGGGCTTTTCCTTGCCCTTCAGGTTCGCCGGCGGAAGCTCTTCGTACTCGATCTTGCTGCCGAGCTTGGCGAGCGTGGCCTCGCTGATCAGCACCTGGCCCGGGGCCGCGATGCCGCAGATGCGCGCGCTGGTGTTCGCGACGTCGCCGATGACCGTGTACGAGAGCGCCTTCGAGCTGCCGATGTAGCCGGCGACGAGGGGTCCGGTGTGGATGCCGATGCCGATGGCGAGCGAGGTTTCGTTCTCCTCGATGCGCCGCCGGTTGAACTTGGCGAGCACTTCCATCTGCTCGAGAGCGCAGGATACCGAGCGCAGGGCGTCGTCGGGGTGGGTCACCGGGGCACCCCAGAGCGCCATGATCCCGTCGCCCATGAACTTGTCGAGCGTGCCCTCGTACTTGAACACGACCTCGACCATGAGCTCGAAGTACTCGTTCATCATGTCGACGACCGCGGCCGGGTGCGCGCCCTCGCTCATGCGCGTGAAGCCGCGGATGTCCGAGTTGAAGACGGTGCACTCCTCGACCAGCTGTCCGCCCTTCTTCACCTCGAGCGCGCCGGAGAGCACCCGCTTGGCGACGTTCGGCGAGAGCAGCCGGCTGAAGCGCTCGCGGTTCACGATCTCCTGCTCGATCTTCTTTCCGAGGATCGTGATCTCGATGAACATCGCGGCCTGCGCGGCGATCGCCGTCACGATCTCCATGTCCTTCGGCTGGAACTGAGCGAGCGTCTCGCTGTCGAGCCAGAGGACGCCGAGGATCTCGTTGTTGTGCAGCAGCGGGGCGACGATGGCGGAGCCGATCCGGTTCAGGATCATGCTCTTGCCCTTCGACGCCGCGAAATCCATGGCCGCGTCGTGCGTGAGCACGGTGGCTCGCTCCTTGATCACGTGGGTCATGATCGTGGACGAGACCTGAATCGGCGAATCGGTGCCGTCGCGGCGCTGGCTCGCGCTCGGCACGAGCTCGCCGCTCGAATCCATCAGGAAAATCACGCCGCGATCGGCGCGCACGAACTTGAAGATCGTGAGCAGGATCTTGGTGAGGAGCTTGGGCAGGTCGCGCTCGAGCGCGATCTCGCGCGAGAGCTCGTGCGAGAGCCGCAGGCGCTCGTAGTCGGCGCCGAGCTGCGCGGGATTTCCGATCAGCTCCGCGTGGGGGAGAAATCCCTTCTGGATGGCGGCGATCTGCGTGCCGATCGCGCGGGCCTTGTCGTTCACGTCGATGCGCGTGCCGGTCGCGATCGGTACGGCCTGAGCGGGCGTGGGCGGAGCGCCCGCGGGGACGGGCGCGAAGCCCGGCGGCGACGGGACGGGACCGGAGGGCACGCCGTAGGGAACCCCGGGTTGCGCGGTGCTCGGCGGCTGCGGCTGCCAGCCGTGCTGGTGCACGGGCTGCGTGTACTGCTGGGGATGGACCTGGGCGCTCGGCATCGGACGGCCGGAGCCGTCGTCGTAGCGCGCGCGGGTGCCGCCGAGCGCGATGTCGTCGCCGTGCTTGAGCTCGCGCTCGCCGTTGACGCGCTCGCCGTTGACGTACGTTCCGTTCAGGCTGCCGAGATCGCGGAGAATGAACGCCGGGCCGCGCCGCTCGAGGATGCAGTGTTCCTTCGAGACGATCTTGTCGAGCAGCTGAATGGTGTTGCTCGGATGGCGGCCGAGCGAGTTGAAGTCGCGCAACTCGACCACCTGCTGGCCGTCGGGTGACACGAGCAAGATGCGCGCCATGAGTCGGGGCAAAGGCTAGCTTCGCCGTGCGAGGGGGACAAGAGGAACGGTACGACCGATGCGCAGGGCTCCAGATTGCTGTCTGCGGGGTTGGGGCCCCGCAGACCCACGACAAACAAGCATCGGAACTGCCTCACCGGCGAGAGGCACACAGGACCTCACATCCGCGGCGAAGCAAATCTTGCAGAAAGCAGGTCGCTCCGGGCTCGGATCGCGCTTTCGTCGAGACGACACGCAACAAAAACCGTGCTCTCGTAGCTCACATGGGCACACATCTCCTCGCGCTCGATCAGGGGACGACCGGGTCGACGGCGCTCGTGATGGGGACCGACGGGCGTACGCTCGGGCGCGCGACGCTCGAGTTTCCGCAGCATTTTCCGGAGCCGGGATGGGTGGAGCACGAACCCGAGGAGATTTGGGGCAGCGTGCTCGGCGCGCTCCGCGAAGCGCTGCGCAGCGCGGGCGTCGCCGGCACGGACATCGCGGCGATCGGCATCACCAACCAGCGCGAAACGGCGCTGCTCTGGGAGCGTGCGGGAGGGGCACCCGTTCACCGTGCCATCGTCTGGCAGGATCGCCGGACGGCCGCCCGCTGCGCCGAGCTCAAGTCCGCGGGCCACGAAGCGCTCGTTCGCGAGCGGACCGGGTTGGTTCTGGACCCGTACTTTTCGGGGACGAAGCTCGAGTGGTTGCTCGACAACGTCGCGGGCGCACGCGAGCGCGCCGAGCGCGGAGAGCTCGCGTTCGGCACCGTCGATTCGTTCCTGGTCTTTCGTCTGGCCGGAGGCTCGGCCGCCGGGGCGCCGCATCTCACCGACGTGACCAATGCCTCGCGAACGCTGCTCATGCGCCTCGCCGAGCGCAGCTGGGATCCCGAGCTTTGCGCGCTCTTGCGGGTGCCGAGCGCGGTGTTGCCTCGCATCGTGCCGAGCGCCGCCCGGGTGGCGGTGACCCGCGGCGTACCGGGCCTCCCCGACGGCATTCCGATCGCCGGGATCGCGGGCGATCAGCACGCGGCTCTCTTCGGGCAGGCCTGTTTCGCGACGGGCGACGCCAAATGCACCTACGGGACGGGGGCTTTTCTGCTGGTGAACACCGGGCTCGGCCCGACGCCGAGCCGGCACGGCCTCTTGAGTACGGTCGCCTGGCAAGTGGGCGACGAGGTGGCCTACGCGCTCGAGGGCAGCGTGTTCATCGCGGGAGCTGCGGTGCAATGGCTCAGGGACGGCCTCGGTGTCATCCGCTCGGCCGCCGAGGTCGAGCCGCTCGCGCGCAGTGTGGCGTCGAGCGACGGCGTGGCGTTCGTTCCCGCGCTGGCAGGGCTCGGCGCGCCGTACTGGGATGCGGGCGCGCGGGGCCTCGTGACCGGCATCACGCGTGGCACGACGCGCGCCCACCTCGCTCGCGCGACGCTCGAGGCCATCGCGCTCCAGGTGGACGACGTGCTTCGGGCCATGGGATCGGACCTCGGTGCTCCGATCGCGCGTATGCGAGTGGATGGCGGTGCGGCCGCGAACGACCTCTTGCTCGAGTTTCAGGCCAATTTTTCAGGGCTCCTGGTCGAGCGGCCGATGGAGCTCGAGTCCACCGCCCGTGGGGCGGCCATGCTCGCGGGGGTGGGCGCTGGGGTGTTTCGGAGTCCCGCTGAGGCAGCGCGGCTCCTGCGAATGGACCGCGTGTTTCGTCCCGAGATCGAGGCGCGCGAGCGCGAAACGGTGCGCCTTCGCTGGGAACAAGCGGTGAGCCGAGCGCGTTCCGGAAAAACAGGCTAAGCTAAGAACGCCGATCGAGAGCACCTGTCCGGGCCTTGCGGGCCGCCGCTGCAGGAACGATAGAGTAAAGAGTAATGGCAGACACGAACCAGGGTCGAGGGGCAGGCCAGGCGATGCGTGACGTGCCTGTCGACTGGGAAGCGCTCGAGGACGCGTTCGAAAACAACGCGCCCGAGGTGCACAGTTACCTGCACATCGTGTCGGGCGAAGTGTTGCGCGTGGTCGACGGCATCGCCGATCCCGAGATGCACGCTCGCATCGCTTCGGACGCTGCCTACCTCAGAATCGAACCGGTGAGCTCGCGGGAGCAATACCGTTGGATGGAGCGCTTCATCCCGATGGTTGACGAGCCGACGCTGCGCGGTCAGCTCTCGCAGGCCATCGACGGCAAGGGTGCGTTCCGCCGCTTCAAGGACGTCCTGATCGCGTTCACCACCGAGCGGGAGCGCTGGTTCGCTTTCCGCAGCGAGCGGCTGCGCGTGTTCATGGAAGCGTGGCTCGGCGCGAACGCGCTGCGGCCCGTCCCCCGTCCGACGTGGACTCCGGAAGCCGAGGCCTCGCGCCCCGGCCCCACGGCGCCCATCTCGCAGGAGGCGCTCGGCGGCCGGCGCAGTCGTACGCTCGACGGCCTGCGCAAGCAGCTGGAAGAGGTGATCGAGGCGCTGGGCGCGCGCGATCTCGAGAAGGTGCTCGCCTTCGCCGAGTTCGTGCGGGCACGGCGTGCCTCGCGCGGCTTTGCCCGCTCCGAAGGCGGCGCCAACGACGAAGCGGCGGACAAGCCGCCGGCCGAGGATCCCGCCGACTACGAGCCACCGTCTTCGCAGCAGCGCACGGCTTCGCGCGGCGGATGAGATCGCGGCGCCCGCTCGGGCTCGCGCTCTTCGCTCTCGCTCTGCTCGGCGAATCTCGGGCGTACGCCGAGCCGCGCGAGGTGGACCACGTCGTCGTCCGCTTCATGGCGCCCGAGCTCGGGGGCGCGCGCTCGCCGCGCTTCGTTTCGGCCCGCATGCTCGCGTTCGAGGCGCGGCTCGAGGCGTTCGGAGACCCGGACCGCGGCGGGACCGCATACCGGGAGCGGCATGTTTCGGCGGCGCTCGAGCGCCACATCGCCGAGACGCTGCTCGCCGGGCTGCGCATCGATCCGGAGCCGACCCCGGCGGAGGTCCGCGCCCAGGCCGAGTCGGCCCGGCGCATGCTGGAAGAGCGCGCGGGGGGAGCCGCGGCGCTGACGGCTGCGGCGCAGGCCGAGGGGATCAGCCAGCGCGAGCTCGTGCAGCTCTGCCAGCGCCAGGCTCGGGCGAGCCTGTACCTCGACCGTATGGTCTCGCCGATGCTCGCCCCGAGCGACGCCGAGCTCCGGGCGCTGTTCCGCGGCGGGCGGACGCCTTTTCGTGACGCGCCGTTCGAAACGGTGCTGCCTGCCCTCCGGCGCTGGTACATTGCGACCCGGTTGCAGACCGCGCTCGGCGCGTTCTACCAGAACGCGCGCTCGCGGCTCCGCATCGTATTTTCGAGCTGACGCTCGCTCCACCCCGAGCGCGTGCCCGCCGTCGTCGCTACCACTTCACGGTGACGCTCGGCGGCTGCACGCGCGCCTCGGCGCCTTCGAGCTCCACGCCGACGGACACCACGGCCGAGCCGTGGCGCTGCTCCTTGAGGTCGATGCCCGGGACGGCGAGCAGGTTCGCGCGCGGGACGATCTGCTCGGCGCGGAGCGCCTGAACGATCTCGGGCGGCCCGATCACGGTCACGTCCACGGCGCGCGGCGAGACCACGCCGCTCGGCGGTCCGACGAGCTCGACGGCGCGAGCTTGAAAGCTCGCCTCGCTCAGGCGCCGCGCGACCGTGACGGCGACCGTGGCCGCCGGAGGGCCGAGGTAGCGCACGCGCGTGGGCGGCGCGTCGAGCGCGAGCCGGCGGCGGTGCACGCCCTGGCTCAGGCCCTGAACGTCGAACGCCGCGACCCGCGCGAACTGCAACACCTCGACCAGGCTGGACGGCCCGCGCGCCGTGATCTGCTTCGGATCGACGTCGGGCGCGCCTTTCACCACGTACCCGTCCGCGGTCTGCCCCGCGATCGAAGCCTGAATCGGGATCTGTCGGGCGATCACCTCTTCCCATTCGAGCTCGAGGCTCGGCGGGTCGATGACCGAGATGTGCGTGTCGGGCGGCAGCGAAAACATCTTTTCGTCGAAGCCGATGCTCTCGCGCTCGCCGCTGCGCAGATCGATCGTGACCGGCGGCATGCCGGACTGCACGAGCCGATCGATCACGCGCGCCGGACCGCGCAGCGTGACGTGGATCGTGGGCGGGAGCTGCGTCATGAGCTCGCGCGGCGAGTCCTCCGCCGGCGGTCGCAGGCTGATGGCGACCGGAATCGTGCGCTGCTGCTCGTCCTGTTGACCGTACAGGAACGCGAACAGTCCGACCGCGAAGGCGAGCGCGAGCGCCTTCAACCCGATGTTCTCGGTGAACGCCTCGCGCAGGAAGGTGCCCACGCCCAGGCCGGCGGTGACGCTCATCGGCCTCCTCGCGGTTCGTCACCGTCGCTCTCCTCGGACGGATCGTCCGGGGGGCTCGCGAGCGGCTCGGAGTCCGGCTCCAGCGCGACCGGGGGCGGGGGCACGCTCGGCGCGGCGCGCAGCGGAGGCGGCGGGTCGCTCGGCGGGCGCAGCCTGCGCGGCTCGTCCGTCACCAGGCTGATGCGGGGGTGGTTCGGATCGGTCTCGTTGACGGCCTCGACCTCGCGCCGCACGCTCGGCGGAGCGTCCGCGTCGCGGCCGCGGGCGACCTTGCGCGCGCGCTTCCTGACCTTCGGGCTGAAGATCGCCTCCAGCATGGAGTGGAGCTTCTGCCCGTCGAGGTTGGTCGCGATGTTGCCGTTGAAGCAGAAGCTGATGGTGCCGCGCTCCTCGCTCACGATCACGACGACCGCGTCCGTCTCCTCGGTGATGCCGAGCGCCGCGCGGTGGCGCGAGCCGAAGCTCTGGTCCATGACGCGGCCCTCCGGCATCGGGAAGAAGACGCCGGCCTTGGCGATGCGCAGGTTGCGGATCACGACCGAGCCGTCGTGGAGCTTGTTCACGCCTTCGGGCACGAACAGCGAAACCAAGAGCTCGCACGAGACCGCGGCGTCGACCACGTGTCCGGTGTGAACGCCCACGAACTCGTCGAGGTTCGCGTCCTGCTCGAACGTGATCAGCGCGCCGATGCGGTGGCGCGCGAGCTCGGTCGCCGCCTCCACCACCTCGTCGATCACGCGTGACTCGTGGGCGCGCGCGAAACTGCCGAGCCACGCGCGGCTGCCGACGCGCTCGAGGCCGCGCCGGATGTCGTTCTGAAACACGACCACGATCACGAGGATCATGCTCGAGATCAGCGCGCCCATGATCGTCATCACGGTCACGAGCTCGAGCGCCTGCGCCACGAGGTAGAGCGCGAACAGGATCGCGAGCCCGAGCCCGACTTGCATCGCCCGCGTACCGCGCAGCACGAGCAGCGCGCGGTAGATCACGTAGTAGACGATGAAAATGTCGAGCGCGTCGCGCAAGAGGTGCATGGGCGCGCGCCCGAGGAAGTAGCTGCGCAGGCCCTCAAGCATGCGCCGCCTCGGGCTTTCGCTCGGATTGCCGCGTCAGCCGCGCCACGGCGAGCGCCTGGCGTACCGCCGCCACGTCGTGCACGCGGAGCACGCCGGCGCCGTGGTCGGCGGCGAACAGGCAGGCCGCGACCGTACCGCCCAGGCGGCCTTCGGGCGGCGCCGGATCGGCAGCGGCCAGGAAGGATTTGCGGCTCGGGCCCGCGACGATCGGCACGCCCTCGCTCGTGAACTCCTCGAGCCGCGCGAGCAGCTCGAACGACTGCCGCGCGTTCTTCGCGAAGCCGAGCCCGGGATCGAACCAGACGTCCTCTCCGGCGAGTCCCGCGCCGAGGGCGCGATCACGTGCAGCCCGCCACTCCGCGCGCACGTCCGCGACCACGTCACCGTAGCCGGAATCCGGGTACACCGAGTAGCCGCGCTGCGCGCTCATCGGTCCGCGCGCGTGCATGAGCAGGAGTACCGCTCCGGCTCGAGCCGTGACGAGTGCTAGCTCGTCGTTCGCGAGGCAGGACACGTCGTTCACGAGCTTTGCGCCGACGGCGAGCGCGTGCTCGGCCACGGCGGGCTCGGTGGTGTCGACCGAAACCGGACGCCCGCGCTCCACCGCGTAGCGGAGCGCGACGTCCATCCGGGCGATCTGCTCGGCGGCGGGGATCGCGGTAGAGCCCGGGCGTGACGACTCCGCGCCGATGTCGATGAGATCCGCGCCTTCGTCGATCAGCCGGTCGACCCGCTGGCGCGCGGCGTCGGGCGACAGGTAGCGCCCGCCGTCATAGAACGAGTCCGGTGTGACGTTCAGCACGCCCATGAGCAGAACGCCGCGCTCGCGGCGCGTCTGTTCGAGCCACTCGGCGAGGACGCCCACCGGCCGAAATTAGCAAAGTACGGCCGAAGAAGCAAGTTTTGAGCCAGATCCTGCTCCCTCCGGTTCCGCTTTGAAAATGACGCGGATCGCTGCACCATGCCCCGCGTGGCGAGCGATACGAGCGGGCGAGGTACGAAAGGTTTCGCGGCCGGCAATCTTGTGGCTGCGGTGATGCTCAGCGTGGGGCTCTTCGCCCTCCCGGTCCGGTACTGGCTGGCGGACGTCGTCGTCGTCCTTTCGATCGCCGGCGCCGCCGGGCCGAGCGTCGCGGCTCTGATTCGCCCGGCCCTGGCCCCGCGCGCGCTCCGGATCGCGGCGCTTTCGTTGCTCACGATTGGCCTGCTCGTCATCGCCGCGGCGGCCTTGAGCCTCGCCTTCCTCTCGGGAGTTCACGGCGACTACGGGCGCGGGGGCGTCGCCCTCATGACGCTGGTGTCGTTCCTGGTGCTCCCCTACACGGTGGTCTACCCGGTGCTCGAGCTCCTCTGGCTTCACCAGCGCGGGGGACTCGCGAAGGTCCGCCCCAGCAGCGCCGAGGCCGGCGGTTGAGCCCCCGCGCGCTGTTCCTGCTGTTTCGAATCTACACGGCGGCGCTCTTGCTGCTGTGCGTGCTCCTGTCGGCGTACCTCTCCGTCGATCGCGACCCCGACAAGCCGCTCCGGAGCATCGTGAGCGTCTGGTCCGGCGGCGTAAGGCGCGAGCGGGCCGTGGTGGACGGCAACACGGACGGGACGCTGCGCTCCGAAGGCGGCAAGCGCGGGGCCACTCGCGTGATCGAGGAGGTGCTCGACGAGGGGCCCGTCTTGGGCTTTTCGCCCGTAATCCTGTTCGGAGCGGGGTTCGTGCCCGGCAACGACGGCGTGCTGG